>NZ_SFBZ01000310.1:0-29231 GCF_007095495.1 Microcystis sp. M_QC_C_20170808_M9Col
CCCTGGACTTTTTCCCTGAAAATTAGGTAATTTACCCGATGAAAATGGGTAAAACCCCACACCCCACACCCCACACCCTACACCCTGCCCCTAGGAAAAACTTTTTCAGCAGACCCTAAGTAAAGAGATTGACGGCAGAATTCTCTGAGTTAGGAGTCAGATTTTTCAATCAATTACTGGTCAAATATTATTATGCAAATGCTAAAATATTCCCTGATCGTCCCCATCTATAACGAGGAAGAAACTATTGCCGAACTATATCGCCGGGTGAGTGCCATCATGAATAATTTAGATGGGGAGGTAGAATTAATCCTAGTAAATGATGGTAGTAAAGATAGTTCCTTAAAACTGCTGCGAGAACTGCACAAAGCTGATTCACGAGTGTGTTATATCAGTTTCGCCCGCAATTTTGGTCATCAAGCGGCGGTAACTGCTGGACTTAATTTTTGCCGAGGACAAGTAATTATTGTTTTGGATGCCGACCTGCAAGATCCGCCCGAATTAATTCCCCAAATGATTGAAAAATGGCAAGAGGGGTATCAAGTAGTTTATGCCCAAAGAACCAAAAGAAAACAAGAAAGTTGGTTTAAAAAACTGACGGCCTATCTCTTTTATCGTTTGCTTAAAAGACTAGCTGATGTGGATATTCCCGCCGATACAGGAGACTTTTGTTTAATGGATCGTCAGGTGGTAGATCTATTAAATTCTCTCCCAGAAAGAAATCGTTATATTCGTGGGTTGCGCGCTTGGATTGGCTTTCCACAAACTGCGGTTAAATTTGAGCGGGATGCGCGCTTTGCCGGGGAAGTAAAATATACCTTTAGCAAATCATTATCTTTAGCTATTAATAGCCTAGTATCTTTTTCCCGTGTCCCCTTACGTTTTGCCACCTATCTAGGATTATTTTCTGCCCTGATATCTTTGATTATGGCTCTGTTAGTATTGTATTGGCGTTTACAGCAGCCCAACTCTCCGATCACGGGTTTTGCCACGATTATGATCGCTATATTTTTTCTGGGTTCTGTACAGCTAATTAGCATCGGAATACTAGGAGAATATATCGGCAGAATTTACGAGGAAGTTAAAGGCAGACCCACCTATACAATTGCTGAGTTAGCTGGCTTACAAATTTCTTGATTCTTGTCAGTAGGAATCGGTAATTTTTTGCTGTTTTGCCCATCTGGATCAAACTTGATCCGCCTTAGCGATCGCCAATTATTAAGCCTTGGCGGAGAGTTTCTCCGTCTTGGAGAATCTCTGGACAATAACGATCGAGCATTCTTGGCCAGCGACGGACAGGATCACAACTCTCTGTGGCATAGACAAGACGACCAAAAACGGAATTTTTTAGCCCAGTTTCACAGAGACGAAATTTCACCTCTGTTAGCTGGACTGATAGCTGATTGGAATCGCTAATAATTTTCTTGCGGATTTGTGGCACCAGGATTTTCTTGGTAGGAAAAGCTGCTACCAAACTCGAATTCCCGTCCGTAGGCTTCCTCTCCGTGTTCAGGAACATCTAACCCTTCTGCTTCCGTATTCGGTTTAACCCGCAGCTCCATAAATAGACTGAGAACTTTCAGGATAACAAAAGTACCCACGGCAGCAAAGATATAAGTAGCGGCAACGCCAACAAATTGCGTCCACAGTAACCCCGGATTCCCAAAAAATAAACCATCATTTCCGACTGAATTAACTGATTTTGTGGCAAAAAGCCCCGTAAGCAGCGCCCCTATGGTCCCGCCGACACCATGGACGGGATAGGTATCCAAAGAATCATCAAAGCGCAATTTTGCCCGCAGACTAACCGCAAAAAAACAGCTAAGGGCAGTGATCGAACCAATGAGAATCGCCCCGATCGGCAGCACATAACCGGCAGCGGGAGTAATACCCACTAATCCCCCTAAAAATCCACTAGCAATACCGATCGCTGTCGGTTTACCCCGTAAAATCCATTCTATAAGCATCCATGTCAAACCACCGGCCGAAGCGGCGATCGTGGTATTAACAAAAGCTGTGGCTGCCAGCGAACTAGAAGAAAGCGCGCTACCCCCATTAAAACCAAACCAACCGAACCAGAGTAAACCGATACCCAGGAGAACAAAAGGCACATTATGGGGTGCATAGGCTTGGACACCAAAACTACGCCGCGGACCGATCACCCAGGCGGCCACCAGTGCGGAAATCCCGGAACTAATGTGAACAACGGTTCCACCGGCGAAATCCAGCGCCCCAGTGGCTGCCAACCAACCCTTACCCCAAACCCAGTGAGCTAGGGGAGAATAGATAAAGGTGGACCAAAGCAGTAAAAACCAAAAATAGGCTTTAAAGTTAACCCGTTCCACGATCGCACCCGAAATTAAAGCCGGGGTGATGATCGCAAACATCATCTGATAGACCATAAACACTTGATGGGGAACGGTGGGTGCATAACCGATATTGTCAGGTGCGGCGGCGGTGACACCGTTGAGAAAAATCCAATCTAGTCCCCCGATAAAAGCTTCGATCCCTTCACCAAAGCCACTTTTACCCGGGGTGACATCGAAAGCGAGACTATAACCCCAAAACACCCAAGTTACACCGATGACGCCCATGGCTACCAAACTCATCATCATGGTGTTGAGGACGTTACGGGAACGCACTAAACCCCCATAAAAAAAAGCCAGTCCGGGGGTCATTAATAAAACTAAAGCTGAGGAGATCAGCATCCAAGCTGTATCTCCAGCACTAATCGGATTGGGGGGAGCGGCGGCGACGGTTTCCGCAAACACCGGGGCAACTCCGAAATTGAATCCTAGTCCCAGCAAAAGTATGGTTATTCCTACGATCTTTTTCATTGACGGTTGGTGGTTAGTAGCAAGATTAATTTTTTCTGTCTGGAAAGAGATAAAAACCGAAAGAGAAAAGGTTTAGAAGGCAATTATAGCCACCGATCGCAGCGGGGCGAGGCCTTCTTCCTTTTCTCTTTAACTTTGTCGGGGATAGATTAATCTATCTTTACAAGGTTTAACCTAACGAGTGCTAGGCGTTTCCATGTCAACACTGGAAGCATAATAGCCACCAGTAACGATATCGGACTCCTTGACGAAACCGCTATAGGCTTCCATTCCGTGTTCACCCACATCCAAACCTTCCATTTCTTCTTCGGGAGTAACACGAATACCGAGGGTAGCCTTAAGGATTGTCCAAACAATACCACTGACAATCACGGTAAATGCCCCTACTGCCACAATCCCGATAATTTGGTTAATAAACAGTTGGAATTGACCGGTGATTAAACCCGCATCTTTGTTGAAGATACCGACGGCTAAAGTTCCAAACACACCACAGACGAGGTGAACGGAAGTCGCACCCACGGGGTCATCAATTTTCAGGTTATCGAAGAAAGCCACCGAGTAAACCACGACTACACCGGCAATTAAACCGATGATTGCCGCCGACCAATAGGATACACCATCACAACCGGCAGTAACGGCTACTAAACCGGCGAGAATACCGTTAATAATCATCGAAAGGTCGGGTTTACCATCTTTCGCCCAAGCGGTAAAGGTAGCGGCAATGCCACCTGCAGCCCCGGCGAGGTTAGTGGTGACAGCGATATAGGGTACAGTTTCATTAACTGCCAAAGTAGAGCCGGGGTTAAAACCGAACCAGCCAATCCAGAGAATTAAACAACCCAGGGTCGCGATACTCATGTTATGGCCGGGTAAGGCACTGGTGCGACCGTTGATGTATTTACCCATTCTCGGCCCGAGAATTGCCGCCCCGGTTAAAGCAGACCAACCACCTACCGAGTGGACCACCGTCGAACCGGCGAAGTCTTTAAAACCAAGGTCAGCTAACCAACCGCCACCCCAAACCCAGTGACCGGTGATCGGGTACATGATACCGACAATAATTAAGCTAAAAACGAGGAAATCGACGAATTTAATCCGTTCTGCCACTGCCCCAGATACAATGGTTGCCGCCGTTCCCGCGAAAGCGACTTGGAACAGGAAGAACACCGAGGTGGGCAAATATTTCGGCATGGCGTAGGTGGCAGGATCGCTACTGCTGAGGAACCAACCTCCTGTCCCGAAAAATTCGTTACTGACAGACCCAAACATCAGGGAGAAACCGATCGCCCAAAATGATATGGTGGAGAGGGCGAAAACGATCAGGTTTTTGGCCAGAACGTTAACGGCGTTTTTCTGGCGACAGAATCCCGTTTCTAGCATCGCAAAACCCGCGTTCATAAAGATCACGAGGATGGCGGCAATTAAAACCCAGATTGTATTGAGGGCGTTTTGCACATCTTCGGGGGTTAGGGGTTTCGCATCTTGGGCCTGTACGGCCGTGTTCCAAACCACAAAAATAATCGCAGACAAGGGAACACAGGCTAACCAGACAGGGTTAATTTTCGGTAACAAACCGACAAGTTCCCCAGATTTTCGAGCAATTCGTTTCATCGTTAATTCATTTACTTTTTTGAGTTAGTAGGTCGATTCATTACTGTTGAAAATAATTACCGAGCAATTATGTCCGTTCAACCGCTAAATCCTAGGAACAGGGGTCAATCATTTCAGAAGACCAAACACCTAGGGATTTATCTTGATCTGTGAGTAGTCAATGTTTTTCGATCTTTGTTTTTTTGATCTGAAATTTCTGTATTCGTTGATACATTTTATTTTAAAATAATAAGTAGTTGGACAAAAGTAAAGTTAACTGTGGGGTAAGGAGTCAGTATTCAGGAGATGATTTTTATTTATTCTCCCCACACCCTAGGGTCGTTTCATTCTCTCAAATGTCATTCTCTCAAATCCTTATCTGGCAACGTTTTTAGTCGATTTCTCAGAATAAATATCTGAAAATTTTTCAAAACGTCGTGCTTTGCTTACCTCATAAGCGATTAAAGGTAGCAAAAAAAAGAATTAGATTCGGAGAATGAATCAGCCCTACCCCACACCCCATCACCCCATCACCCCATCACCCCATCACCCCCATCTCCCAATTCATAATTCACAATTTATAATTCCCACTGATTACTGATCACTGATAAAGTCTCCCCTCCTTTGGAGAAATCAACCATGGCCCAGGCAACAGAATTCGATCGCACAATGATGCAAAGATGTCTAACCCTTGCTAGGCAAGCCTTAGGCCGGACTTCTCCTAATCCTTTGGTGGGTTCTGTGATCGTTCAAGAGGGGACAATTATCGGCGAAGGTTTTCACCCAGGGGCCGGACAACCCCATGCAGAAGTTTTCGCCCTGAGACAGGCAGCAGAAAAAGCCCGTGGTGCCACTTTATACGTCAATCTTGAACCCTGTAACCACTATGGACGTACTCCACCCTGTAGCGAGGCAATTGTGCAAGCAGGCATTAAAAAAGTGGTGGTGGGGATGATCGATCCTAATCCCCTGGTGGCGGGGAAAGGTATTCAAAGATTAGAATCAGCAGGCATCGAGACGCTGGTGGGAGTGGAGGAGTCCGAATGTCTTCAACTCAATCAGGGTTTTATCCATCGCATCACCGCTAAAAAACCCTTCGGTATCCTCAAATATGCCATGACTCTCGATGGCAAAATTGCCGCTACTAGCGGTCATAGCACGTGGATTACTAGCCCCGCTTCTCGCCAAATAGTCCATCAATTGCGATCAGCCTGTGATGCGATTATCGTCGGCGGTAGCACTGTCCGTCAAGATAATCCCCACCTAACCACTCACGGCCTCTCCGATCATAATCCTCTGCGCGTGGTCATGACTCGATCGCTCGATTTACCCTCCTCTGCCCATCTTTGGGATACCAGTCAATTTCCCACGCTTGTTTATACACAAATTGATGCTAATGTCAAGCTTAAGCAACAATTATTAACAAAAGGCGTGGAAGTGATCGAACTAACCGAGGTGACACCCACTTTAGTGATGGAAAATCTTTATCAGAGGGGATTTTGTCAGGTTTTGTGGGAGTGCGGCGGCGGTTTAAGTGCAGCGGCGATCGCTGAGGGCATGGTACAAAAAATTATCGCTTTTATCGCGCCCAAAATCATCGGGGGAATCCAGGCGCCCACTGCCGTGGGTGATTTAGGATTCCAGTTAATGAGCCAAGCTTTACAGCTAGAAAATGTCACGGTTAATTATCTCAATCCCGATATTTTGATTGAGGGATATCTGCCAAGTGAAAAGTAGAGCTACTGCAATTCTGGCTCAATCAGCAAATCTCAACCAACCGCTTGCAAAAGTCACAAAGTCATCAATAACCCCGATAATCTGGCAATTAACCCCGATTTTTGCGATCGAGTTCTAGAAATCGCCCCGCTGCCGTCAAATGCGTTTATCGGTACGGTTATCCCCCTAGAAAAAGTTGGGCAATCGCTCTGTGATCAATGGTGCCATTATCGAGCAAAATAAAAAAGTTAGAATAGTCAAACCCTTAGTGATTGAACGTATGACGGTACTCGAAAAAGGTAATATCACGATTCATACCGAGAATATCTTCCCTATTATCAAAAAATCCCTCTACACTGACCATGAAATTTTTCTGCGGGAATTGATATCTAATAGTGTTGATGCCATCTCGAAATTAAAAATGGCTTCCTTAGCAGGAGAAGCGAGAGGAGAAGTCCCCGAACCAGAAATTAATCTCGCCATCGATAAAGAAAATCGTACCCTATCAATTACCGATAATGGTATCGGGATGACGGGGGAAGAAATCAAGAAATATATTAACCAGGTTGCCTTTTCCAGTGCGGAAGAATTTATCAATAAATACCAAAAATCAGCCAACGATTTAATCGGTCATTTTGGACTAGGTTTCTATTCGGCTTTTATGGTGGCTAAAAAGGTAGAGATTGATACTCTTTCCTATCAGGAAGGTGCTACCCCTGTCCATTGGTCTTGTGATGGTTCTCCAGAGTTTGAATTAACCGATTCTTCCCGCAGCCAAATCGGCACGACTATCACCCTAACTTTAATGGATGAGGAAGGGGAATATTTAGAACCTGCCCGCATTCGCCAGTTAGTCAAAACCTACTCGGATTTTATGCCCGTTCCCATTAAAATTGATGGGGAAGTGATTAATCAACAACGGGCTTTATGGAAAGAATCTCCTCAAAATCTGACTAAAGAAGACTACCTAGAATTCTATCGTTATCTCTATCCTTTCCAAGAAGAACCTTTACTCTGGGTACATCTGAATACCGATTATCCTTTCTTGCTCAATGGCATTCTCTACTTTCCCAAACTCAGACCGGATGTAGATGTCTCAAAAGGACAATTAAAGTTATTCTGTAATCAGGTTTTTGTCAGCGATCATTGCGAGGAGATTATTCCCGATTTCCTGATGCCCTTGCGAGGAGTTATCGATAGTCCAGATATTCCTTTAAATGTGTCTCGAAGTGCTTTAACCAAAGATCGCACCGTTCGCCGTATTGCCGATTTTATTGCCAAAAAAATTGCTGATCGCCTCAAATCTCTCTATAACGAAGACGCAAAAGAATATATTCGTTGTTGGGGAGATGTGGGAACCTTTATTAAATTTGGTTCCTTGAAAGAGGATAAATTTAAACAGCAGGTAGAAGATATTTTAATCTATCGCACTACCTACAAACCCCCAGAAACCCCGGTACAAGTGGCAGTGCAAACCGCCGAAGGTGACGCATGGCAAGAAGCGACGGCGAAAACTCCCCTAGAAGCGATCGAACAGGAAGGTTATACTACTCTCAAAGCCTACCTAGAACGCCATAAAGAACGCCACGAAAATCGAGTTTTTTACTGTACCGATCCTCGTAGTCAATCCACCTACGTTGAACTCTACAAAAATCAAGGTTTAGAAATCCTTTTCTTTGATTCTTTCATCGATACTAATTACTTTATTCCTTTCCTAGAAAGAGAATACTCCGATGTGAAATTCACCCGGGTTGATTCTGAATTAGACTCGACGCTGCTCGAACAGGATCAAGCTAGTGAAATTATCGATCCCAGTAGTAATAAAACCAGGGCTGAATTGATCAAAGAAATTTTCGCCAAAGCCCTCGATAATTCCCGCATCAATATCAAAACTGAAGCCTTGAAATCCGATGATCCCCAAGCTACTCCCCCGGCAATTGTCTTACTTCCAGAAGCGATGCGACGCTTACAGGAAATGACGGCAATGATGCAACAAAAAGCCATGGCTTTCCCCGAAGAACATATTCTGATGATTAATACTAATCATCCCCTAATTCAACAGATTATCCAGATTAGTCAGGGAAGTATTGTTACCGGTAGCGGCGAATCTCCATCGGCGCAATTAGCGAAAATGCTCTGTCAGCACGTTTATGATTTAGCTTTAATCGCTCAAAAAGGATTTGATGCTGAGGGAATGCAAGCTTTTGTGGAACGTTCCAATCGCGTTCTGACTAAGCTAACCGAAAAGATTTAATCTATTGCCAAACTTTGGCTGTTTCGATATGCTGAGAGTGTGTTAGTTCACACTCTTTTTTTAACCTGATCAATATGATCTAGCGATAAGCTATCTTGCCGCCGTCAGCCTTGAATCAGTTATCAGTTATCAGTTATCAGTTATCAGATGTAAGTTTTCAGTTCACTTATACTGTTCACTTATACTGTTTACTGTTTACTGATAAGTAGGGAGGCACAATTATTTGTAGGATGGGTTAGCGGTAGCGTAACATGAGCGGGCGTTGGGTTTCATGCTTCAGCCCAACCTACGTTCTGTTTACTGATAACTGTTTACTGATAACTGATAACTGATAACTGAAAAATGCGCTTACCCACCCTCAAATATGAGCGAGGAACCTTAATTCTCCATCCACCACCAAAGGGGAAAAAATGGCTAGATTTTGCCACTTGGGATGATCGTATTGAAAGATTTCGCATTTTGGCCATTCATTATCGTCCTCTCGTGGAAACTCTACAGGAGGAGGGCATTAACTTCCAAGATGAAGCAAAAGCTTTCAACAATTTAGAATTAATTGCCAGTTTTGAACGGGAACCCTACCCCCACCAAACGGAAGCGTTAATCGCTTGGAAAAAATCCCAGAGAAGGGGTGTCATTGTCCTTCCCACCGCTGCCGGCAAAACCTATCTTGCTCAATTGGCACTGCAATCGACTCCCCGCAGCACCTTAATTATCGTGCCGACTATTGATTTAATGCACCAGTGGTATGCCCAGATGTTGGCGGCTTTTCCCGATGCCGAGGTGGGATTATTAGGGGGAGGTTCTAAGGATAATAGTGCTATTTTAATCGCCACCTATCAAAGTGCGGCAATTTACTCGGAAACTCTTGGCAATCGTTACGCTTTTTTGATTTTTGATGAATGTCATCATTTACCATCGGATTTCTTTCGGAAAATAGCGGAAGATTCGATCGCACCCTATCGTTTAGGCTTAACAGCAACACCGGATCGCGGTGATGGTAGTCATCAAGATTTAGATTATCTTATCGGTACAATTGTTTATCAAAAAAGTCCCCAAGACTTGTCAGGAAAAGCCCTAGCCGATCATGAAATAATTCAAATTAAAGTGAAACTATCTGCCAAAGAACAGGAAAAATATCAAGAAGCAATTAAAATTCGCAATGATTTTTTAAGAAGAAATAATCTCAGTTTGTCCGGTTTAGATGGTTGGCAAAATTTTGTCATGATTAGTGCCAGAAGTAGCGAAGGGCGCCGGGCCATGTTGGCCCACCGGGAGTCGAAGGAAATATCCTCTGGAACCCAGGGAAAATTGCGGGTTTTAGCCGAGTTAATCTGTGAACACCATCCGGAACCAATTTTAATTTTTACCAACGATAATGCCACAGTTTACCGCATTTCCGAGAGCTTTTTAATACCTGCCATAACCCATCAAACTCCCGTGAAAGAACGCCATGAAATCCTGACCCGTTTTCGTCAGGGAGAATACAAAATTCTGGTGACTTCCCATGTTCTCAATGAAGGGGTTGATGTGCCGGAAGCAGGCATCGCGATTATTTTATCGGGAACCGGTTCCACTAGGGAATATATTCAGCGTTTAGGACGGGTGTTAAGAAAAGGCCAACAAGAGGATAAACGGGCGATTTTGTATGAAGTGATAGCCGAAAATACCACGGAGGAAAAAACCTCCCAACGACGACGGGGAGAGCAGAAAAATAAAACTAGCTATAAAACCGGTAATCGACAATTGGAATTATTGCCTTCTGCTCCGAAAAAATCTTTTTCTTTCCCGAAAGCTGCCGAATCTTCTACCCCTTGGGTAAGTTCTCCGGAGTCAGAGGAAGAATAGAAAATTTCTCTGGGGGATTTTCCTCTATAATAAAGGTAAGTAGGTAGGTGTTAAAAGTTGTCAGATACCCCCCTTATCAAGGGGGGCAGGGGGGATCCGCACCCCCCTTATCAAGGGGGGCAGGGGGGATCAGAGGCAAAATCTATCTTCAATTTAATTATAACTACTTACTTAAAAAATCTAGATTGATACCCCTATGACCGAACTTGCCCAACAAAAATGTCAACCTTATCAATCGGGTTCTTCTCCTATCACTGCCGAGGAAATTACCGCTTTACAGGCTAAAATTCCCGATTGGAATCTCTTAGAATACGAGGGTATTCCCCGTCTGCAAAAACTCTATAAATTTGCCAATTTTCAAGGGGCAATCGCCTTTACTAATGCCGTGGGAGAAGCAGCGGAAAAAGAAGGCCATCACCCCGCTTTATTGACAGAATGGGGTAAAGTTACCGTTTCTTGGTGGACCCATGACGTGGGGGGATTACATCAAAATGATTTCATCATGGCTGCCCGTACCGATGATATTTATCGCCAACAAAATGCTTAATCGTAGGCGCGAATCATCGCTTGGGTTCCCTGTTTAATTCCCTTGCCTTCGTCCAATTCCGCTACTACTTTAAATAGAGTTTCCGCTAAATCTGTCCCGGGCAGAATTTCCCCGGCTGTCTGGGCAGTTTCTTTAACTAATCGCAAATCTTTTAAAATATGTTCAATCATAAAAGCTGGCTGTAAATCTTGGGCGAGGATTTTTGGTCCCAAATTTTCCAAAGCCCAAGAACCCGCCGCCCCCGTTTTACAGACTTCTATGACTAAATTGGGGTCTAATCCTTGAATTTTTGCCATTTTTAGAGCCTCACACAGCGCCACCATGTGAACCGCCCCCAAGACTTGATTACAGAGTTTTACCGCTTGTCCGTTGCCGATTTCGCCACACCAGCGAACAGTTTTGCCCATGGCTTGAAAACAGGGCAAACAAGTCTGAAAATCCGCTTCTTTCCCCCCCACCATAATGGTTAAAGTGCCGTTTTTCGCCCCAATATCGCCCCCAGAGACGGGAGCATCGAGAAAACGGAGATTATTTTCCTCTAGCTTTTTACCAATCATCCTAGCGGCTTGAGAGCCAATGGTACTCATATCCACCACCAGAGTTCCCACCGCTGCCGATTCCATGACACCCCCCGGTCCTAAAATTACCGCTTCCACGTCAGGCACATCCCCGACGCAGGTAAAGACAATCTCGGCATCCCTGACGGCGGCGGCAATATTAGAACAAATGTTCGCACCTGCTGCCCCAGCAATGGTTATCCCCGGCGCCTCTGGGGTACGATTCCAAGCATTGACAGCAAAACCCTGACGGACAAGATTAACCGTCATCGGCGCTCCCATCACTCCTAATCCTAAAAAGGCAATTTTTTGACTCATAATTTTGGTAATCAAGGGAACAGGGTGTGGGGTGTGGGGAAGTGGGGAAGTGGGGAAGTGGGGAAGTGGGGAAGTGGGGAAGTGGGGAAGTGGGGAAGTGGGGAAGCTGTTTCATCACCCTATCACCCCAAAACCCTCCGCAACGCGCACGCAGTGACCACCCTATCTCCTGACAACCGACGGCTAAACTAATTCTACCATTTGCAGAAATTGGGCTTCTGAAAGGGTTTTAATGCCTAATTTTTGAGCCTTTTTGAGTTTCTCACCGGGGGCTTTACCGAGGAGAATATAATCAGTATTCGCACTGGGGGAACTGGTAACAGTACCACCGACATTAATAATCAATGATTTCGCTTTCTCGCGACTGATTTTGCTGAAGGTTCCTAGTATAACTACGCTTTTTCCCCTTAGGGTATTTTCAGCGGATTCTTGACTTGTTTGGACTATCTTTGCTGCGGGTTGCACTTCTAAACTTGTATCGGCAACCGGGATTTTTTCTGCTGCTACTACCCGGGTTTCCTTGGCAATCACCGGGGGGGTTTCCGGCTCTTCTACTACAGGAGTTTCACTAATAACTGCTTCTGGTTCATTAGTGGTAATAGGGGCAGTTTGTTTAGAGAAATCGTCTCTTTCTTGCTGTAGGTTTTGAATTTTAACCACTAAAGCGGCGATTTCTGCTTGCTTAGTTGCTAACTCACCCTCAAACTTAATTTTTTCCTTTTCTAAAGCTTTAGCTGCCGTTTTTTGGGCTTCTAAATCTTGAGTTAGTTGGCGATTTTGTTGGCTTAATTCCTCGATATGACGGGAAGTTGTGGTTTCTAATTGGTCTTTTTCGGAACTTAACTGGTGTAGTTGAATCTCTAAATTAGAAATGTTTTCCCGATAGGTTTCTAGCTGTTGGGGTAACTGGGTTAATTCCTGTAATTGCCCTTCTAAATCAGCAATTTTTGCCTGAGAATCAGCTAATTGTTGGGGTAACTGGGTTAATTCCTGTAATTGCCCTTCTAAATCAGCAATTTTTGCCTGAGAATCAGCTAATTGTTGGGGTAACTGGGTTAATTCCTGTAATTGCCCTTCTAAATCGGCAATTTTTGCCTGAGAATCAGCTAATTGTTGGGGTAACTGGGTTAATTCCTGTAATTGCCCTTCTAAATCGGCAATTTTTTCGGCAGCAGTGGTTAATTCTGCCGATAATTCCCCTTTCTGGACTTCTAAAGCTTGTAACTCCAGTTTAGCTGCTTCGAGATGAGCGCCGAGACTGTCCTTTTCGTCGGTTATGGCTGTCACTTGAGCGACGGTTTCTTGGAGTTTTATAGTTAAATTGTCGCATTCTTGGCCTAAAGAGAGCGATCGAGTTTGACTTGCGGCTAAATCTTCGCTGAGAGACTTTTTTTGCTGCTCTAACCCGGTAATTTGACCCTGTGAGCTGGCTATTTCCTGCTGTCCTCGCTCATACCGTTCTGTTTGGTGAGTCAGATTCTGTTCTAAGGTTTGAATTTGACCTTGCAAGCTGGGAATTTGGGCGGCTAAATCGCTTAATTCTTGGTTTTTATGCTCTAAATCGGCCACTTTTGCCTTTAATTTCTCGGCTTTTTCTAGCTCTTGCTGTAATAGAGTTTTATCCTGTTCTAGGGTCTGAATTTGACTATAGAGAGAGGTGGTCTGTTTTTTGGTCAAATCAAATTGACGGTTAATTTCACCTTTTTGCTGCTCTAAAGTTTGAATCTGTGCCTCTAGGCTAGTAATTTGGGCTTTTTCTGCCTCTAACTGCTCCATCAAACCAGCTTTCTCCGCTTCTATTTCCTTAGCGGTGGTTTTCAGTTGTTCGATTTCACCCTCACCTATCTGGACAGCTTGCTGGAGGGACTGGAGAGAATTTTCTAAATCCGTAGCTTTGTGCTGTAATTGGGCGGAATGTTGTTCTATGTGAATTATTTTGGCGTGCAGCTGCTGATTTTCATCTTTTAAGTCTGATTGCGCCACTCCTAAACCCTTGACTTGAGCCAATAAATCTGAGTTACTTTGCTGTAATTGCGCTTGTGCGGCTAAAAGGGCGGTATTTTTGCTGACGAGACCAGAGCGCGACCAGAGGAATAGTCCTCCGAAAACAGCACTTAAACCTAATCCTTCATAAATTAATTCGTTGAGCATATCTACCCTCCTAGACAAGCGAAAAACAGTCACCTAACCGAACTGATGCGGCAATTTTGGTTATAGACCTACATCTCTACTTATATCAGTTACGGGGTGCATTCGGGGGAAGGGCGGGAAAAAGTCACTTCTTTCCTCCCGGTGTAAAAAGGTGATTTAGCTATTCGCGTTATGCTAATTTGTACCTGATCCCATTCTTGGGTGATTTCCAGGTCAATTTCTTCCTGATGATTAAAATAGTAGCCTATTGCCGCAGGAGCTTCGGCTGATAATTATCCATTGTCAATTGCCTATTATCCATTGACCGCGATCGCCTTTTGACCTTTGACCCCTTCCCCTTAAACTGCGATCGCTGATTAGTTGATAGTCAATAATTGATTGAAAAAACACGGATGAGAAGCTAGGGACATTTTTTCTCGGCCAAGTCGCTAGAATGGGACTAGACTTCTCAAGCTTGAAGAATCTCCCTATGTCAGACGCTGTAACGATCGCCGATATTTACAAGTTATTTGAAAGAACTGAGGCCCAATTTGCCGAGTTTCAAAAGGAAGCTGATCGCCGCAGTGCCGAAGCTGATCGCCGCAGTGCCGAAGCTGATCGCCGCAGAGAGGAAGCTAATCGCACGATGGAAGAATTAAAAAAACAGGTACAAGAAACGACCAAAGCTGTTAATAACCTAACAACACGCTGGGGCAGATTCGTTGAAGAAATGGTAGAGCCTGCGGTTGTGCGTTTATTTCAGGAACGGGGCATTGATGTCACCCAAACGATGAGTCGCTTGAAAAGTAAGCGTCCTGGGGCGGCAATGGAGATTGATATTGTGGCGGTGAATGGGAGCGAGTTGGTGGCTGTGGAATGTAAATCTCGACTGTCGAGGGATGATGTAGATGATTTTGTCAGCCGATTACAGCGATTTAAGGTTGCTTTCCCCCAATTTCGAGAGTTTAGGGTTTATGGGGCAGTGGCAGGCATTGAAATTGATCAGGGGATAGATGTCTATGCCTATCGGAGCGGTTTGTTTGTGATTAAGCAATCGGGGGAAACGGTTAAAATTATCAATGATGCTCAGTTTCAACCTTTGGGTTTTGCTTAAGGTGTTTAATCTCTTTTTTAAGAAGGCGTAATTTTGCGATCGCCCTTTGAATTGATAGTTGATAATGTAAACTGTCAGGAGTCATTTTGGAAACCATCATGGAAATAAAAAATATTAAACAAAAAGCCAGAAATTTAATCGATAAATTGCCAGAAATTCTACAGGGGATGATACACAGGTAAATTAAATGTAATTGATTATGTTTAATTAGTAGTAATAGAATTGGTGCGTTACGGCGGATTGTTAGTTTTATTTTATTATCCAAATTAGTAGCCGCAAACACGCACCCTACACTCTACAGCAGCTTAACAGGAGTCGCACTCATGGTTCTGGTATTTGTAAATCTCGACAAATTTTTCGCGTCAAGAATTCATTGATTTCACGATGGCGCGGAATGGCTGAAGATTTCTGATTGACACGATTTACATAAATCGTATGATTGCCGCCTTCTCTTAAGAATTCACAGCCATAAGCTTCTAAATGACGAATTAAGTTTATACGTTTCATGCAGCCCAGAAAGTAACAGACTCTCGAATCACTTCTTGTCCTTGCAGTTGCTCTTCAGCTAATATACGATTAGCTTCTAAAACTAGCTCAATTGCTTCCTCTAAATTGCTTCTAGTTTCTTCTAGAGTCTCTCCTTGAGTATTAGCTCCTGGCAATTCTTCGACAAAACCAATATAGCCTTCGGGAACTTTCTGGAATATTTTTGTTAGTTTTAGTTGCATGATTTACCTCAGAATTTTAAATTATATCACCCACCATCATTAAAGTTAGCGGTGCGTTACGCTATCGAAGGGCGCACCCTACAATCGTCGGCTATTATCAAATAATTATAAATGATTTTGCCCGTTTATCGGATGGGGTGTTGGGTAACAGTCGTCAACCCAACCTACCTTCCGCGCTTTCTAGCTGTCGGTTCTAAGAGTTAGATTACCAAGTACAAGCTGAGCTAAGTCATCAGCTTTCTTTGATTGTTCTGCCGCCAATGTCCTTAGCGTAAACTCTTGTTCGACAGCATCTCCAATTTGTGTTTGAATCTCTTCTGGGGGAACAATTATTTGTAATTCTAGTAATCTAGACGGGCTAATTCTCTGTCGCCCCGTTGCACCAGTAACGTTTGCTGTCGCTTGTCGGGTAAAATGATCAGAACGTAAAGCCCGAAAAAGGTAATAAAGATTAATCTCGGCTTGTGATTTTTTTCGCAAAACAATAAATTCAGTTGAAGCTACTGCGTTAGTTACATCTTGAGTTACTAGCGCAATCTTTTTGTTGGCCAAGCTGGGCATGATCTTGGCGAAGAGAATGTCATTCTTTTGAAAGCGATGTTTTGTACTTCCAATCTCATTTCCTTGATTAAGTTTAAGAGTTAATATATAGCCATAAATATCATCTACTTCTCGTAAATCTATATATTCAAATATTTGACCAGCATATCTACTAGAGCGTGGATTAACGCTTCTTGATACAACATCTACAAAGTTTCCTAAAGGCTGCTGTTCAAACTCACCTATTTGCTCATGCAAATATTGTGTATAAGCTGCACCAGCATCAACTGTATCGATACTACGGGCTGATTCTTCAGTGATTGTTAATATTAAAGGGTCTGGTTTAATTAACTCGATAGTCATTGCAATTCTAGTTTTACTCTATGATAGGCTTCCGCGATAACAGGTAAATCATTGAGATCAGTTTCTCTATAATATTTTGAGGTAATGTCATAGCCAACGTGTTCTGCTTGTGCTAAAAAACGCTTTTTATTGTCTCCAGTAGTCTTCTTGAGATACAAAACACAGGTTCTAGCATTAGACCCCCCAAACGGCTTAAATGATCCGACAGGTAAGCTTATACAACCATGAATATGTGTACGAGATTTCACAAAGTTGCGAACTTCAGTCTCGGAAACTCCGCTGGCAACACCATGGGGCAAAATAACTAGCAAACGTCCAGTTTCAGGCTTTAATAGTCGAATTGCTCTCTCAAGAACCAAATAGTCTGAACCTTGAGCAGCTTTACCTCGTCCTAGATAATACCGGTTTAAAGTAGCAGAATCTTCATAGGGTATATTGAACGGGGGATTAATGAGAATTACATCAAACATTGCTGCGTTATTTTGCTCAATATTTAAAAAATCAGTTCTGCGTCCATCTGTATTCTCAAAAACATCTTCTCTAATTGAATCTCCTGTATAAATATGTTCATAGCCATCACCATGTAAAATCATATTTATTCGACATAAAGTGGCTAACCGAGGATTTATCTCAATTCCCCATAGATTATTCGTGACAAGATTACTAACTAAATGATCTTTTTCATCTTGGCTAGAATCAAGAAATCGAATTTTTTTGCGGACATTAATAAACGCTCTAATAAGAAAGCCTCCACTTCCGCATGATAAATCAAGGACTTTTTCTCCAATTTTTATATCAGCTATCTCAACCATGAACTCAACTAATTGTCTTGGGGTTAAATACTGTCCTAAGTCCCCTCGGAGTGTTCCAGTAAGAAAGGCCTCATAAACAGAACCAACTACATCTCCTCCTGCTCCAGCCAAGCCAAGTGGTGTCTTAAAACCATAAAGACCAAAAGGCTCTAATTCACGAACAATTTTTTCAACAGTTTCGTTGCTTCTAATTTGAATTTGAGTTCCCGTAGGGAATACATTAAAAGTCTGTTTTGCGTCAGTAAACATTTGCTGTAAAGCAGCTAGAGGTCCACTGCCAAGAAGCCAGGAAGATGTAAAGCGATTGGGTGCAAGGCCTTCAGCATCTCTTTTCTCTTCGTTAAACTTACAAGTGAGAATTTTAGTTAGCTCATCAAATGCAGACTCGGCAATGAGTCCTTCTTTAGCTAACTCTTTTCGACATTCCCTAAATGCTATTTCTAAGTCACCTTTATTTTCAATAGTTACTAAAAGTCGCTCAGCAGCTTGTCGCTTTTCCAATTGAACTACATTGCTAGAGACAGTAAGTATTGTGCTTTCAAGCTCTTGCGGTTCAGGAACGGATTCTAATCCGCCAATATCGTCTCTATCCAAATAATAAATCTCCCAATCACGTCCATTAGTCAGAACTGCAATTGGTGTAGATGGTTCAAGAAGTTGAGCATAGGAAAGCGCTTGGTTAACATCCTCCTCGCTCAATCGATGCTGAATACGCTTGGTTTCAACCACAAGAGCCGGACGTTCCCCAATATAAACAACGATATCAGCTTGCTTTCTAAATCTATGTCCTGAAGTTCCAGTGATTGAGACTTTTCGACGTATCTGGTTCCTGTCGTAACCAAGCCTCATTATGAAAGGAATAACAACATTCTCAGCACAGTCGTCCTCAGAGTTCAACGGTGGTGCTTTGCGAAAAATGTCATCTAAGATAGCCTGTTTATTCAACGGCATAATAATCTATACACCTATGGGTTACACGACAACTAAGCCTACTGCAAACCAGAGCAGTAGGTAAATAGCTTAAACCGTTGCGTTGCTGTTACAGGCAATACTACTATTAACCAGCTTAGTTGGGGAAAAAATCTCAATTACTATCAATGGTTGACCTAAGAAAATATTTCAGTCTCTCCGTCGGGAAATAACCTATTAGAGACTGAAAAATCTTAGTCATTCCATTCCCCTTTGGGTGGTACGGGAGGATTGCGTCGAAGATGGCGGGTTAAGTCCTCATCTGGTTCCCTTTCCCCTCTTAGCCACTGTTTAATCGCCGTTTCGATAATGCGACTAGGATCGTTAGTCAGGTGTTTAATCTGTTCTAAAACTTCCGAGTCAAGGTGAATAGCGATTTCAACTTTCTCCGCCGTGCGCTGAGTCGGTGTAGCATTTTCGTTCATAAGCTCTATCAATTATTGCTATCTATCATTCTACCCGTCAGTCGAGGATTCTTATCCAAGAGTTTATCTAGGATCTGCTGAAAAAAGTTTTTCGTGGTGGCAGGGTGTAGAGTGTAGGGTGTAGGGTGTAGGGTTTTACCGATTTTGAAGTAGTCAGTTACCTAATTTTCAGGGAAAAAGTCCAGGAATTTTGCCCCCGATCACTCCATAGGCACTTTTTGAGGGAAAAAAGTCTAAAAGCCTTATCCAACAAGGTTTTTATATTTATTCAGCCAGCCCTATCTATAGTAATCCGATTTGGACAAATCTTACATCTTTACCCTAGCCATTGCCCTTTCCCTGATTTTGTCACCATAATCAAGCCTACCATAGTTTCCTGTGGATGCCGAGAGGGGAAGCCAAGGCCGAAACCCTGACTATACTTGCAGTTTAGCTTTTTTTACCTTTTACTTTTCGCTTTTGCTCCAGCCTTAGAGACTTTACCTCTACAATGAATTAAGGAATCTAAAATTTTATAAACCCCTGACTTTTGCCAACAGTGAACCACGATGACTGACGTTCCCGTTTCTCGCATTCGCAATTTTTCCATCATCGCTCATATCGATCATGGTAAATCAACTCTCGCCGATCGCCTCCTGCAAATTACAGGAACCGTAGCCCAACGGGAGATGAAAGAACAATTTCTCGATAATATGGACTTGGAACGGGAACGAGGTATCACCATCAAGTTACAGGCGGCACGCATGGATTATACCGCTAAGGATGGTCAAAAATACGTTCTTAATCTGATTGACACCCCCGGCCATGTGGATTTTTCCTACGAGGTTTCTCGGTCTCTAGCGGCGTGCGAGGGAGCTTTATTAGTTGTGGATGCGTCCCAAGGAGTAGAGGCGCAAACTTTAGCCAATGTTTACCTAGCACTGGAAAATAACCTCGAAATTATCCCAGTTTTAAATAAAATCGACCTACCCAGTGCCGAACCGGAACGAGTCGCGGCGGAAATCGAGGAAGTGGTGGGTTTAGACTGTAGTGAGGCGATTCGTGCCTCGGCTAAGGCTGGGATCGGTATTAATGATATTCTAGAGTCGATCGTCCAATTAGTTCCCCCTCCCCAAGATACCCTCGAAGAACCCTTCCGAGCTTTAATTTTTGATAGTTATTACGACGCTTATCGAGGGGTAATTGTCTATTTCCGCGTCATGGATGGTCGGGTGAAAAAGGGCGATAAAATTCGTTTTATGGCTTCTGGTAAAGAATTTGTTATCGATGAATTGGGAATTTTATCACCGCAACAGGTACAGGTAAATGAACTTCACGCGGGAGAAGTGGGTTATCTGGCAGCCGCAATTAAAACTGTTGCTGATGCCCGGGTGGGTGATACGATTACTCTAACCGCTAAACCAGCACAAGAGCCTTTACCCGGTTATACAGAAGCAAAACCGATGGTTTTCTGCGGATTATTCCCCACCGATGCTGATCAGTATGCCGATCTCAAAGATGCCCTGGAAAAGTTAAAATTAAACGATGCAGCTCTATCCTACGAACCGGAAACTTCTAGCGCCATGGGTTTTGGTTTCCGTTGCGGTTTCTTGGGACTGCTACACATGGAAATCGTCCAGGAAAGACTAGAAAGGGAATATAACTTAGATTTAATTACCACTGCTCCCTCGGTAGTTTATCAGGTCACTACCACCGATGGGGAAATTGTCGAAGTGGATAATCCCAGTTTGTTACCTTCCCCACAAAAACGGGAAAAAATTGAGGAACCTTATATCCAAGTGGAAATGATTACTCCGGAAACCTATGTAGGTGCTTTGATGGAATTATGTCAAAGTCGTCGGGGAGTTTTCAAGGATATGCGTTATTTTACTAAAACTCGCACCGCTTTGATTTATGAGTTACCTTTAGCAGAAGTGGTGACAGACTTTTTTGATCAATTAAAGTCTCGATCGCGCGGTTACGCTAGTATGGAATATCAATTAATTGGCTATCGGGAAAATGAGCTAGTTAAATTAGATATTATGGTCAATGGTGATCCCGTTGATGCTTTAGCGATGATCGTTCACCGGGATAAAGCTTATTATGTTGGTCGCGCTTTAACTGAAAAGTTAAAAGAATTGATTCCCCGGCATCAATTTAAGGTTCCCATTCAAGCAGCTATTGGTTCTAAAATTATCGCTAGTGAACATATTCCCGCTTTAAGAAAGGATGTCTTAGCTAAGTGTTATGGTGGTGATATTAGCCGCAAGAAAAAGCTGTTAGACAAACAAGCAAAAGGGAAAAAACGGATGAAAGCGATCGGAACTGTTGATGTCCCGCAAGAGGCATTTATGGCAGTCCTAAAACTCGATCCTCAGTAAAATCTTGGGGTGAGAATTAACTCACCCTTTTTAGTTTTAGCAGTGGGGAATTATTATGAAACTTTTGAGATTATCCTATCAAGATTTATCCTCTGGATTAAGTATAGATTCTTGCAAATTTTTTCCAGATTTGAATTTATTAGTTGGTATCTCAGGTGCAGGAAAAACCTCGATTTTAAAGGCTATTAGTAATTTAAAAAGAATCGCTAACGGTGAGTCTATAAATGGAGTAAAATGGGATGTAGAACTTTTAACCAATGATCATGTTCGTTATCATTGGTTGGGTGAATTTGAGGTTAGAAAAGCTCGTTCTCTCATCAAGATTGAAGAAGATGAAGTCAATAGTAATGACGGCGAAAATAAGGTTAGTATAATTAGGGAAACTCTTTTAAAAGATCAAGAGGTTTTGATCGCAAGAAATCAAGAGGTAATTGAGTTTAAACATTCAAAGACACCAAAACTACCATCTTATTTAAGCTGTATAGAGCTTTTCAATCAAGAAGAAGATGTTTTCCCTGTTCGACAGGAATTTAACAAAATGGTTTTCAATCCACTTAAGTTTAATATCTCATCTTCAACATTGGATAAAATCCTTAGAGACTACGAATATACCTCTCTCTCTGAATTACAATCGAGTCAACTTCCTATTTCCGACAAACTACTGATCACTTATAAAAAATATCCCGATACGTTCGAGATAATAAAGAGAAAGTTTTTAGATATTTTCCCTCAAGTTGAAGATTTAAAAATAGAATTTTTAGAACCATTCAAACTAGGTGATATTGGTATGCTTGTTTCATTAACTCCAATTTTTTTACTTGAAGACTTACCTCGCATACAAATAAAAGAAAAAAACTCTCATGTCTGGATTGTAGAACCAAATATCTCCTCTGGAATGATAAAAAGCCTGATGTTCTTAGCAACGATCGAATTATCTCCTGATGGCAGTGTTATATTAATCGATGAATTTGAAAATAGTTTGGGGGTTAACTGTTTGGACACTTTAACAGAAGATTTATTAGTTAATTATCGAGATTTACAGTTTATTATTACCAGTCATCATCCCTATATAATTAATAATATCAGTCCTGCCTATTGGAAAATAGTCACTCGTAAAGGAGGAGTAATTCAGGTACACAATGCGGCTGATTTTCATATTTCTAAAACTCGACAAAAAGCCTTTATTGATCTTATCAATGTCTTAGAAGAATTTCCCCAAGGAATTAGTTAATCGATGAATATTTATTTTTTAGTTGAAGGAAGAAGTACCGAAAAAAAGCTTTATACTGCCTGGTTAATTCATCTTATTCCCGAAATTGAGCGAGTTGATTTTTACGATCAAGTAAATCGCAATAATTACTTTATTATTAGTGGTAATGGCTACCCCTCGATACTTGATGAGGTAATTCCTAACACCATCGATAAAATTCAAGAAGTATCCAAATATAACTATCTAGTCATCTGTCTCGATGCTGATGAGGATACTGTCGAAGAAAGAGAACAATATGTTAATGACTTTATCACCAAAAATATTACTATCCCCGCACAACTTGAAATCGTGATAATCATTCAAAATCGATGTATTGAAACATGGCTCCTAGGCAATCGCACAATATTTAATTGTAAACAACCTTTACAGGGACTTTTAGCTGATTATGTTCAACACTATGATGTTTACGAAAATGATCCCGAACTAATGGGTAGATTTAATTGCAGAAATCATGCCGATTTTCATTTTGCTTATCTAAAGTCTATTTTTGAAGCTAAAAAGTTGTCTTATTCTAAAAAATTACCTGGGGTAGCTCAAGAACAATACTATCTTAATCAATTAAAAAAGCGTATCGATAAAACTGAACACTTAAAAACCTTTCAGAAATTTATTAATTTTTGTGATAATATTCGCCAAAATTTCCGATAAATTGATCTGTGGTGCTTCTGCCAAGGATGAAATATAAGCTGATCTGGCATCGTCTCCTGACTAATAGCTGATTGAGAATACAAGACTATGACAAGGCTTTTGTCCTATAAATTTCTAGGTCGGCAGATTTTTGTAGTATTGTAGTATAATGGTAACTCCAGAAAAACAATCATAAAAGTGCCTTCAGTCTCTTCAGTTAGCAGTTATCAGATAGAAGTTAAAAATTGGCAATTTACTTGATGTTATGGCTTCCTTACGCGATATTCTCAGTTACTATCGCAATTATCAAAAAGCCGCCTTTTTGAGCATTGCTGCATCCAGCGTCTTTGAAATTATCGATCTGATGGTTCCCTACGCTGTCGGACAGATTCTTAATGTTCTTTCCGATCAACCTTTAGATGGATTCGTGCAATCTTTGGTCGATCGCACCATGATTTTAACTCCCTTTGCCTCAGAAAAGTGGGTTAGTTTGGCAGTATTATTAGGCTTAATTTTCCTAACCACGGTAATTAAAGCACCAATTCAGCCTTGGGTGGGTGTATGGTTTCACTGGGAAATATCCTTAAGAGCGCGACGAGATCATCTCAACAAAATTATTGCCAAAATTCTCACCTTACCCCTATCTTTTTACGATGAAAATAATCCAGGACGCATCGCTAACCGGATCGCCAAAGGGATAGAAAATCATACTTGGACTTATCCCGAAGTGGCGGGAATGATGATCCCAAAATTGTTTAGAGTTTTCGGTATCTTTATTTTTATTTGGGTAATTCAATGGCAGATCGCCCTTGCTTTTCTTATTTCTTTTGTATTAATTGTAGCTTTTATTTTGAGAGATTTAAAAGATTTAATGCAAAAAGAAAGAATTCTGGATCAGCACATCGAAAATACCCAAAGTCGCAATTCTGAGATTATTACTAATATCAAAACTGTCAAAGCTTTTGCCACAGAAGGACAAGAATTATATCGTCAGAAACAGCGTTTAGAGAGAGAATTTACCTACGTTATCTATCGCATTCATAAGGGTTATGTGGACTTAATTACTTGGGAAAAAACCCTCGTCCAAGCTAGTTTATTTGGAGTATTTTTCTTTACTCTCCTAGCCACCGTTCAACAGAAAATCTCGATCGGGCATTTTATCACCACCTATACCCTCGCTAGTATGGCCTATGCGGAATTAGATCCCCTATCCCAAATGGCAGAAACTTTCGCTCGTCGCTATGCTTCTATGGCACGTTTACAGGAATTTATCAACTTGCCTAGTGGCACTGATGCTGGTAGTCTTTTAGCCGATCATGCCCAACACAATCCCTATCATTTTACGGGGAAAGTAGAATTAAGTAATCTTAGCTTTGGCTATAGTCCTGAAAGAAGGATTATAAAGGATATTAATCTTCTGATTGAACCCTATCAAACCGTGGCATTAGTGGGAAAATCTGGTTCAGGAAAATCCACTTTAGTTAAGTTACTTTTCCGCTATTTTGAACCGAGTCAAGGGCAAATTCTGATAGATGGCGAGGATATTAGTCGCTTGGATGTGACTTGGTATCGGCGACGGTTAGCGATTGTCCATCAAGAAGTAGATGTGTTTAATGGTACGGTGTTAGAAAATCTCACCTACGGTAATCCTAATATTAGCTTTGAGAAGGTAGAAGAAGCCTGTAAAATTGCCCGTGTTGATGAATTTATTCAGGAATTACCTAATGGTTATTCCACTATTGTAGGGGAAAGGGGCGTGCGTCTTTCGGGGGGACAAAGACAGCGTTTAGGAATTGCTAGGGCGTTAATTGTTGATCCAGATGTGTTAGTTTTTGATGAAGCCACTTCTAGCTTAGATTATGAGTCAGAAAGAGCCATTCAACTAGCCATGAAATCCATCTTAGGCACTCGCACCACGATTATTATCGCCCACCGTCTCAGTACTGTTCGAGAAGCTGATCAAATTGTCGTCTTGGATAATGGTCGGATTGTCGAGATCGGTAGCCATGACCAATTATTAAATCAGCAGGGAATCTATCAACGTCTCCACTCTTTACAAGAAAGCGGTGAACTGGTTTAGTTTTAAGATAGTCCCCGATAGCAGACCGAGAAAATATGATCTAATGGGAGTTGATCACCATGTCTAACGAAACCGTTACCTATTCCCTAGAAGCTGTTTTGACTAGGATTGAGGGGAAAATTGACAATCTCCAAAAAGATGTTAACCAAAAATTTGAAAGTCTCCAAAAAGATGTTGACCAAAAATTTGACACTTTCCAAAAAGATGTTAACCAAAAATTTGACAAAATCGACGAACGGTTAAATAAGCTAGAGGTAGGACAGGCAAAGTTAACCGAAAAGGTTGAGGGAATCGATAATCGCCTAAAATCAGTGGAAGGAACCCAAAAAAATCAGGTCTGGACATTAATTATTCTTTTGGCAAGTGCGATCGCTACAGCCGGTTGGAAAGTATTTTTTTCAGGTAATCCCTAGAATTAACCTGTGGCTATTAGTCACAGTTTCAAGTTTTGTCATCCCAGAAAAACGATCTTCTCGAACAACCTCGAACTGGTTTAGTCTTAAAATAGTCCCCAATAGCGGACCGAGAAAATATATCTAATGGAAGTTGATACCATGTCTAACGAAACCGTTACCTATTCCCTAGAAGCTGTTTTGACGAGGATTGAGGGGAAAATTGACAGTTTCCAAAAAGATGTTAATCAAAAATTTGACAAAATCGACGAACGGTTAAATAAGCTAGAGGTAGGACAGGCAAAGTTAACCGAAAAGGTTGAGGGAATCGATAATCGCCTGAAATCAGTGGAAGGAACCCAAAAAAATCAGGTCTGGACATTAATTATTCTTTTGGCAAGTGCGATCGCCGTTGCTTTCCTGACAACCTTCTCAAAGATTTGATCTAATCTCAGACAGAATTGACACACCCCACGCCGTTTACGACGTGGATTCTTCTAGCATCACTGCTGTGAATTTCTGGCTCAACGAGTCCACTTGAATTAGATTCCTGGCGAAATCCCACCCAGAGGTGGTTCTCTCCTCAGACTTTCGCGACCTTACAGAAGCCTGTTTTCGGGGGACCCGACGATACAGTTCCAAACCTCTAAAATAATTGGTTTCTTTGGTACTTGGTGCTGAGAGCTTTTACCTATAGGAGCATTCCCCTAGAGAACCCCATAACTCTAGTTTTCAAGGTGCGTTCATCGGTTGATGACTGGGTTTTTTCAGCGGTTGCTTACTCTGCCCGCTATTTTTAATATTATACATCCTATAAAGTCGCCCTCAAAGGGCGAGGCTTTAAACCCAATTTTTCGGTAAGCCGGAGGCAATTACCAACTCTTTATATGCGAGAATAGCCTGTGTGAAAAACCTAGGTAAGTGTTATGGTTGCACCTATGCAAAATAGGCAGTTTAACGGGTTGTCTAGCCAAGAAGCTGGCGATCGCTTGAAACAGCATGGCTACAACGAACTGCCCTCAACCCAGCATCGTACTTTTTTAAGGATCGCCCTAGACATTATCCAAGAGCCGATTTTCTTGCTCCTGATTGCCTGTGGTGTCATCTACCTCTTTTTGGGTGATGCTCAAGAAGCTCTGATTTTGTTGGGGTTTGTCTTTTTTATTATTGGCATCAATCTTTACCAGGAGCAAAAAACGGAACGTTCTCTAGAAGCACTGCGGGACTTATCCAGTCCTCGGGCCTTGGTGATTCGAGATGGGGAGCGGCAGCGGATTGCGGGGCGAGAAGTGGTACAGGGCGATTTGATCGTGGTGGAGGAGGGCGATCGCGTTCCTGCGGATGCGATTTTGCTGTGGTCGACTCACTTGACGATTGATGAATCGCTGTTAACCGGAGAGTCTGTTCCGGTCAGGAAACGCACCATCCAGCTGGAAGAAGACCCAGAGAAACTTTCAGCAACCTTGAGACCGGGTGGAGACGACTTACCCACTGTCTATTCTGGTACTCTTGCGGTACAAGGGCAGGGCATTGCCCAGGTGCAAGCAACGGGCATACATACTGAAATGGGAAAAATTGGCAAAGCTCTGCAAACGGTTGAACCGGAAGACACTGTCTTACAGAAAGAAACCCGTCGCATTGTCGGTAAATTGACGATGATTGCGCTTGCCATTTGCGCGGCGGTGGTCGTGATTTATGGACTAACCCGGGACGATTGGTTGCATGGCTTTTTGGCAGGATTAGCGCTGGCAATGGCAATTTTGCCCAATGAAATTCCGGTGGTGCTGGCCATCTTTCTGGCTCTGGGAGCGTGGCGATTCTCGCAAAAACAGGTACTAACTCGTCGCATTCCAGTGGTTGAAACCCTGGGTTCTGTCACCGTTCTTTGTGTCGATAAGACTGGAACCCTGACATTGAACCAAATGGCCGTCAAACAATTGTTGGTTTACAGCGGCTCCAATGCTTATCTGTACGATGTGACGCTCCACGAGCGCGAACCCTTGCCCGAAGTCCTTCATCCCCTGATCGAGTTTGGCATTCTAGCGAGTCGCAAAGATCCCTTTGACCCGATGGAGAAAGCGTTGCAGCAAATTGGTTGGGATTACCTGGCCAAGACTGAACACCTGCATAGCGATTGGCAACTACTGCGCGAATATCCCCTGTCCACCGATCTCTTGGCCATGTCCTGTGTCTGGGAATCCCTGACGGGGGAGCTTACCGTTGCGGCAAAAGGGGCCCCAGAAGCGATCGCTGATCTCTGCCATTTCAGCCCGATTCAACAACAGGAGCTTGCCGAACAGATCCAGTCCATGGCCAGAGAAGGTTTGCGAGTTCTGGGAGTCGCTCAAGGACGCAAAATTGGAACATTACCCAAAACTCACGCTCTTGAGTCATCTGGGCCTCTAGCCTACTTGGAATCTGACGATCGCTTACCTGTGCAACAACACGACTTTGAGTTTGAATTTGTGGGACTCATCGGCCTGGAAGACCCGGTGCGTCCTACTGTTGCACCTGCGATCTCCGAATGCTATGGTGCGGGAATTCGCGTTGTGATGATTACGGGTGATTATCCGGTAACAGCCCAGAACATTGCCCGTCAGATTGGACTCAGGCCTTTAGACAAGGTGATCACTGGCAGGGAACTGGAGCAAATGGGTGAGTCGGAACTGCGCGATCGCATTCAAAGCACCAACATCTTTGCCCGTGTCGTCCCCGAACAAAAACTATTGATTGTCAATGCACTGAAACGCTCCGGTGAAATTGTGGCTATGACCGGTGATGGTGTCAACGATGCCCCGGCCCTCAAGTCTGCCCATATCGGCATTGCCATGGGTGAACGGGGTACGGATGTAGCGCGCGAGTCTGCCGATTTGGTCCTGTTGAAAGATGATTTTTCGTCCATCGTCGAATCGGTCAAACTGGGAAGACGTATCTTTGACAACCTGAAAAAGGGGATGGCCTATACCTTGGCCGTTCACGTTCCGATCGCCGGTATGTCCTTGATTCCAGTCATGTTTGGCTGGCCCTTGGTGCTACTCCCGATCCACATTGCCTTTCTGCACTTAATTATCGATCCGGCCTGCACGGTTGTGTTTGAAGCTGAACCGGCAGAAAGCGATATTATGCGTCGCCCCCCCCGTAATCCCAAAGAACCCTTGTTCAGTCGTCGGACGTTGCGATTGGCCTTGCTTCAAGGGATCAGCGTTTTAGTGGTACTGCTTATTGTATTCGCGATCGCCTATAACAACGGCAATAGTGAATTTGATGCTCGTGCCTTAGCATTTACGACATTGATTATCTCCAACCTCGCTATGATCTTAACCAATCGTTCCTGGTCCCGAACGATTCCAGAAATGCTCCAAGCTCCTAATCAGGCTTTGTGGTGGGTGATCGGCGGTGGACTCCTGTTTTTGGGATTAGTTCTCTATGTTCCCCTGCTACGACACCTGTTCAGCTTTTCATTTCTACATACTGATGATTTGCTGGTCAGCTTAGTTTCTGGAGTTGTCAGTATTTTCTGGTTTGAAGGACTAAAACTGTGGAACCGTCGGCACTTGAACATCCAAAAATAAAAAGCATCATAGATTCCACGATCGGTTACAAATTGTTGCAGCAGTGCGCTATGTAGGGTTTGCGGCAAAAAGTTTTTCCTGGGGGCAGGGTGTGGGGTGTGGGGTGTGGGGTGTGGGGTTTTACCAGTTTTGAGGTGGCCAATTACCTAATTTTCAGGGAAAAAGTGCCTAAATTTCCCCCCGAT
>NZ_SFBZ01000311.1:0-59931 GCF_007095495.1 Microcystis sp. M_QC_C_20170808_M9Col
GGTAAATGGGGACGTTTTGTCGAAAATATGGTAGCCCCAGCTTGTGAGACTTTATTTTTAAATCGTCAGATTCCCGTACATCAAGTTAGTCAAAGAGTCAGAAAACGTCTCGACGGTAAAACCTTAGAAATTGATGTGTTAGTAACTAATGAAAATCATGTGCTAGTAGTGGAAGTCAAAAGTAGTTTAAGTGTAGATGATGTCAAAGAATTAATCAAGAATCTAACAGAATTTAGTAGACAATTTTTTCCCGAATATAACCACAAACAATTATATGGGGCAGTAGCAGGCATTGAAATCGAAGAAGGAGCGGATAAATATGCCTATCGTCAAGGTTTATTTGTCTTGGCACAAAGGGGGGGTGAAAACGTAGCGATTCTTAACGATACTGAGTTTCAACCGAAAACGTGGTATAATACTTAAGCTTGTCTTTGGGAAAGTCCAGTGCAATTCTGGTACTGTGCCGCAGCTGTAATCAAGTAAAAAGTAAAAAGAGTACATCTTCCCTTTTTCCTTGCGAGTCAGAATGCCAATTACAAGTTTTTAATCGGTAGATAGACAAATAATTTTCTAACTACTTCTCTGCGTCGCATGGAGAACAAACAACGGTGAATTGGTTAGTTGAAGCAAATGCTTGTCCAGGTTTATTTTATGGAACTGCTGCCCAGGATGGGTTTTTAATTCGTCTCCGCACCCCCGGTGGATGGCTCAATTCTCCACAGGGAAAAGCGATCGCCACTTGGCTCGAACAATGGCAGACGACAATACAAGTTACCAATCGGGCAAATCTGCAAATTCGCGGACTGCAAAAATCCCCCAGTTTAGAAGAATTTCAAACCCTGCAAAAATTAGGGTTAGCTTCCCATAATCCCAGTATCGATCATCTGCGTAACATCATGTCCAGTCCCACGGCTGGAATTGACTGTCAAGAATCGATCGATACTCGTCCATTAGTCCAAGAATTAGATAATTTTATCCAAAATTATCCATCAATTGCCCAACTAAGTCCTAAATTTAGTATCGGGATCGATGGTGGTGGTGCAGTGGGAATTGGCACTGGTTCAACTATGGCCTGGCAACACCGCTATAACGAGATTCAGCTATCGGCAATTACCGTCAATAATCCGACAAATTTAACTTCTCTTGTTTGCTTTCGATTAGCCCTCGGAGGAGATAAACAATTCTATGACACGGACTTATTAATTGAGCCAGAAAACTGTTTAGCTGTGGTGAAAGCTCTAGTAAAGGTTTATGTCGATTATGTTCAACAAACCCCCAATATCAAGGGTAAAAAACCTCGGATGAAACACCTACTCAAAGATTGGGGATTGACAAAATATCTCGAACAAGTTAACTACCAATTACATCGGACTTCTACCGGCATAATACACCGGCAAGAATACCAGCAGGCTGCCCATTCTACTCAACCCTATTTTCATCTGGGAATTCATCCTCAAAAGCAACCTGGATTATCTTATATTGGTCTATCATTAAGATTAGGACAATTGACGGCTAATCAACTATGGGGATTAGCGGCACTATCAGAAACTTTTGGCAGTGGTCAGTTACGATTAACCCCTTGGCAGACTGTTATATTACCCGATATTCCCGATGAAAAAGTGTCAGAATTGTTGCCAAAACTGGCATTCTTAGGATTATCCGCTTCTCTTGGATGGGATGCGGGGATAGTTGCCTGTAGCGGTAAACCGGGCTGTGCGGCGGCGGCCACTGCAACTCAAATTCATGCTTCTCTCTTGGCAGATTATTTGAAAGAACGCTTAACCTGCAATTCTCCTGTTAATATTCATTTGACGGGTTGTGCTAAATCCTGCGCTCAACCGGGTCCAGCCGAAATTACCCTTTTAGGAACTACCATCGAGCAAAATGGCCAAATACTAGAAGCTTATCAAGTCTATGTGGGTGATAGTCAAAAGTTCTTAGAAACACCCATATTTGAGGGAGAATTTGCCAAGATTCCCCCCCTCATAGCCCAAATTTTAAGCTCCCAAAACTCGAAAATTTTAGATAAATAGAATGGAATACATTAAGAATGGTGAGGAAATTTACCGCAAATCTTTTGCTATTATTCGGGCTGAAACTAACTGGGAAAATCTCCCCGATGATTTAGCTCCTGTGGCGGTTCGTCTAATTCATTCCTGTGGGATGACAGACATAACAAAAGATTTAGAAGCATCACCGGACGCAGTTAAAATCGGACGAAATGCCCTCGCTGGGGGTGCAGCAATTCTCTGTGATTCTCAAATGGTCGCTAATGGCATTACCAAAGCCCGTTTACCTAAAAATAATCCGATTATTTGTACCCTCAATCATCCAGAAGTGACCGAGTTAGCACGGCAAATTAATAATACTCGCTCCGCGGCCGCTTTAGAACTTTGGCGACCTCATTTAGCTGGAGCAGTGGTGGCCATTGGTAATGCACCAACCGCACTTTTTCGTCTGCTAGAATTGCTCGATCAAAATGTAGATAAACCGGCTTTGATTTTAGGCTTTCCCGTGGGATTTGTGGGAGCGGCAGAGTCGAAATTAGAATTAGCAACTAATAGTCGTGGCGTGCCATTTATTACCCTGCACGGACGTAGGGGAGGCAGCGCAATCGCAGCAGCAGCAGTCAATGCTTTAGCAAAAGAGAACGAATTATGAATAAATTAGGCAAACTTTATGGATTAGGAATCGGGCCCGGCGATCCCGAATTGTTGACGCTCAAAGCACACCGAATTCTCACAACTGTTCCGGTAATTGCTTATCCTACCTTAGAAAGTGGCAAAGTTTTGGCACGGGCAATTGTGTCGGATTTTATCCGTCCCGAGCAGATAGAAATTCCCATGCCTTTACCTTTTAGTGTCGAGCGCAGTTCTCAACCTCATTATGATATTGCCGCCGAAAATATCGCCGAACAGTTAAAATTAGGTCTAGATGTGGCGGTGCTATGTGTGGGCGATCCGATGTTGTATGGCACGTTTATGTATATTTTTAATCGCTTGTGTGATCGCTTTTCAATTGAAGTCGTGCCGGGTATTTCTTCAGTGATGGCAAGTGCAGCAATGCTGGGTGTACCTATTACTTATCGAAATGACGTATTTAGTATTATGCCCGCTACTTTAGAGGCGGAAATATTGCGTGATCGCCTAGCCTTTATCGATGCAGCGGCGATTATTAAATTAGGCAGACATTTCGCTAAAGTTCGCAATATTCTCGATGAATTAGGATTATTAGAACGCGCCCTCTACATCGAACGAGCAACCTTACCCAATCAGCAAATTATTCCGATTACAGAAGTCGATCCAGAGGCTGCTACTTACTGGTCATTAATTCTGATTCCTAGTAAAACTAAACCGCAATAACTCTATAGACACTAAGTTAAATTCTCTATCCCCTACCTGACAGAACCTATAGGGTTTAGATGATATTATGAAAATGTCTTTTCTTCGTTGCTTTTTTTGTTGCATAGGGGGTTATATACAGCGTTTCTCGGATTGATAAGTAGGTAGGCGTTAAAAATTATCAGATGCCCCCCTTATCAAGGGGGGATTAAGGGGGGATCCCCCCGCCTATCGGCACCCCCCTTATCAAGGGGGGCAGGGGGGATCGAACCTAAAATCTATTTTTAATTTAATTATAACCAGCTACTTAAGGTAATCTATTTTCTTCTCCATTCTCTGTCACCTAAAAATAACTACCATGTCCGATTATCCTGAATCTATCCGCAATACTAGCGTCAGCGATCAAGCTACTAATAATGATGCCCTCGGATTTGAGCCTTATGTAATAGCGATCGCTGAATTTTTGTTGCATCAGCAGACACAACCACCCCTAACTTTATCGGTTGAGGGAGAGTGGGGTAGTGGCAAGTCTTCTTTTATGAAAATGTTGGAGGAATATTTACGAAAAAAGGGAGGTCGGACGGTTTGGTTTAATGCTTGGCGACACGATAAGGCGGAGTCGGTATGGGCAGCTTTTGCGCTGTCTTTTATTAAGCAGATTTCTACGCCCAAAAATTGGCGAGATTTGCCTCGAATTATCCTAGGATACTTTAAATTACAATTATTGCGTTTTAACTTAGAAAAAGGCTTATTTGAATTAATTAAAGCTTTCCCATTAATAATTTTTGTGATTTGTGCATCAATTGCCATTCCTTTTATTTTAATCATTTATGGAGTTGAAGGAATTAACGAATTAATCAGAGCAACAACCTCTCAAGATGTTTTTTGGAGCAAAATTAATTCAGTTTTTAAATTATTATTTACTGCGGTCGGTGTCACCTTATCAGGAGCAGGTATTTTCGCTGGTATTAAGAGTTTATTGAGAAATTTTCAAAGGTTACTCCAAAACCCCAAAAACAACCTAATTAAATACATAGAAGCCCCAGATTATAAAAAACAATCGGCATTTGTAGAAGAATTTCATGAAGATTTTGCTAAAATTGTCGATGCCTATGTTGGCAATGATCGGGTATATGTATTTATTGACGATTTAGATCGTTGTGAACATCCAAAATCAGCGGACTTGATGCAAGCGATTAATTTGATGATTGCTGATGATCCTTCAGTGGTGTTTATTTTAGGAATGGACAGAGAAAAAGTAGCCGCTAGTTTAGCGGTAAAATACGAAAACATTCTCAAGTATTTACCGTCGGAAACCACAGAAATTGATCCTGATATTTTAGCGAGACGTAGTGCTAATAAAGGGTTAGCTTATGGTTATACCTTTATTGAAAAGTTTGTCCAGCTTCCCTTTTTAGTTCCCCAACCATCCCGGTCAGATTTTGAGCGTTTTTTGATTCAGCTTGCTACTTCAACTCCTCCCAATTTACAGCCAGCTAAACCTCGTTTTACATTTTTTCAGTCATTCTGGGGTAAGTTTAAGTTAGCTTTACCCCAGAGAAATAATTCGCAAAAGCATCTCACTTCCGCAACAAGTAATCAGACAAGTGATTTAAAAAACTTGTCTCTAGATAATCCTTCGATAGAATCCGAACAAACCGAAAAACAGAAAGCACAAGCAGCTGTAATTAAGCGATTAGAAGCGATTCAAGTCAACAAATCTGATAATAGAGATTCCCAAACAGTGCGGAATGTCATTATGATGGTGGCTCCTGCATTGGATTACAATCCGCGACGGATTAAACACTTTATCAATGTCTTTCGTCTCAAGGTTTATATCGCTAATGAAACTGGTTTATTTTTTGAGGAGCGAGATGAGAATGATAATTTGTTAGTTCCTTCTCTAACTTTTGAACAGTTAGGTAAATTTACTGCCATTAGTTTAAAATGGCCATTGTTATTGTCAGATTTGGAAAATGATAAGAAAATTTTAGCAAAACTAGAAGAATTTGCACTGCGAGAGTCGATGCAATCAAATGAAGAAGAAACCAAAGAATATGACGAGTCGCTTCGCTATTGGGGTAGTTATACTAAGCTAAAAGCTTTAATGGCTTACGGTCATGACAAATTGGCAGCTAACTCTAAATTTAGCTTGGCAGAGGTAAATGTTGATAAATTATTACAAGTATCACCTAGGGTAATTCGGTCAGCTAATGAGCCTATTCAACGAAAACAAAAACGAAAACAAATTAGTCAAAATATAAAAATTAGCCAAAATATTACCTCATTGCCTCCAGACTTTCACTTAGAAATGGTGGATATACCCGCCGGTAAATTTAACATGGGTTCTAATGAGTATGAAGATGAAAAACCGATACATGAAGTAATTGTGCCAGCATTTCAGATAGGCAAATATCCCGTCACCCAAGCACAGTATCAAGCGGTGATGGAAAAAGCTAGTTCAAGTTTTTCACGAAATCCCCAGAACCCAGTAAAATCTGTTAGTAAGGATGATGCTGAAGTCTTTTGTAAACAACTGAGCAAGTTAACCGGAAAAAACTACCGTTTGCCTACAGAAGCAGAATGGGAATATGCCTGTCGCGCTGGCACAGAAACCCGATTTAGTTTTGGCGATGATGAAAGTCAACTAGGAGATTATGCCTGGTTTATTGATAATTCAGATAATGTAACTCATCCTGCTGGGCAAAAGCGACCTAATCTTTGGGGAATTTATGATATGCACGGCAATGTTTGGGAATGGTGTGCGGATAAATATCATAAAAGTTATGTTAATAAACCAGAAAATATCAAGAAAAACGGCAGCATTGCCTGGCTAGATAGCAATATAAATAATAAGTCATTAATGATAATACGTGGCGGTGATTTTAACTCCTATCCCGGGCTTTGCCGTTCCGCGGATCGTTACAGCCCCGACGCTTACCTGCGCAGCGACTTCGGGTTTCGTGTTGTGTGCGATCTCCCCCAATCAGTTAACAGTTAACAGTTATCAGTCACAGATCAATGAGTTGCTCCGAGCCTATATGGAAGCGCACCAATAACCAATAAAAAGATGAAGTCTAATAGGGCGAGCCTGAGAATGGAGATCGCTGTAGTTAGCCATCACCGCTTTTTATGGTTACTTTAATGTTAGAATCGAATCACTTCTTTTAGGTTTTGCTATGCGTGCGATTGAAACCACTGGTATCCTCAATACCCAAGGGCAAATTCAACTTGATCATCCTATTCCCCAAGAAAAAGATCGGTTTGTGCGCGTCATTCTTTTGATGTCGGAGGATGAACTGAACGAAAAAAACTGGCTAGATGCCGTTTCCCATAACCCTAGCTTTGCTTTTCTGCAAGATACCGAAGAAGATATTTATACCCTTAACGATGGACAACCTGTAACTAATGAAGGGTAAAATTGTATTAATTTAATTTCCCTTCGACGATTTATCTTCCAGTAAGGTTCGTCCTGCTTATTGCCTAACCAATCAAATTGGAGGCTATCAACACATTATTTTTGCCCTAATTACCAGTCGTATTCCAGAAAATCCCCTTCATACAGATATTATTCTGAGACCAGAAAATCCAGATTTTATGATCAGTGGTCTTCGCCAATCGTCAGCCATCAGACTTGATCATTTAGTAACACTTCGCTCTTCACTGATTCAGCGTGAACTAGGCTCATTATCATTAAAAACCCAACCCTTAATTGTAGATATTTTGTCCGATATTCTACGTTCTTAAAAAAAATACGATCACTGATTTCTTCGGGGGCATTATTTAACGCAGTTTTTGGCTTTAAATTACGATAAATTTATCCGCTTTATAGTTACGCTATGCTAACCCATTCTACGGTTACTCATCGGCCATATTATCAGGAATAATGGGTATTTCCGTCACTCCCCAATCGGTCGGATAAAGCCCTCAATCAATGAAACGATAAACACTAGGAAAAGGCCAATACTACGGTTTTAAACATAACCCATGCCGCACAGGATTGTAATGAATATAATCACAGTGTAAAGATTCAATCTTGTAAATTGCGTTACCCAACGTACCTTTTTTCTATGAATTATGATTTTTATAAAAACTCAACATTTTTATACATATAATCAGGCTCTAAACATTCCCAAATTAAAACTAAATCACTAATAATTTTGCCAATAGATTGACGTTGATGTGAATAAATAATCCCCCAATGCTCTAATCCCATTGAAGACAAAACCAGAAAATCATCATCAAAAGTAAAAATGACTCGGCCTTGCGATAAAGCATAAGCTAATTGTTCCTCATCGGAAGACCCCATCAGTCCTTTTTCTGGAGAAGTTGTAACATCAATCCCTCGCATTCTTAAACCTTTAGCGATCGCATTAGAGACGCTTTCATCTAGGTGAAACTTAAGCTTATTGGCCATTATTTCCCTTTAAAAGTTTTTCGACCAATGAAGGTTTATCCCCTTGTAACTGTTTAGCAAAATTTTCGCTGGATTCAATATCTTGGCGAATTTCTTCTCGATGATCATGGTAATAAGCTAAAGCTGCATAAACATCAGCTAAAGTAATCGTTGGATAATTATAAACAATTTCATCAGGACACATCGCCATTCTTTCATGCCAAATAACAATGTCTTGTACCTTAATACGATGTCCAGCAATACGAGGTTTACCGCCACAAACACCGGGTGTTACTTCAATATGCTGTTTAAGCACTAAAGATGACATAATAACTCATTTACTCTACTTCTAGATATCCTAGCATTTTTCTTGAAAAAACGCAACCACCGATCTTTTAGGATACGTTACCTAACGTGCCTTTTAATGTGAAACATTTTAGACATTTTCATATTATTATCCGTTACGCTATGCTAACATATTCTACCGTTACTGCTACAATTGGCTCCAAAGACCACTATAACCAACTAAAACCATGACTCAAGCCACTTTTGCAGAAATACTAGAAGCAACTGAACAACTTCCCCCAGAAGATCAAGAACAACTGATTCACATTTTAAAAAAGTGAAAGACATTAACGAGGCTCAACAATACCTCAACAACTAATGGAAAGTATTCCGGCAACATTAAAATAAATTAAGGTCATCTGGCCGCAGTCGGTTAAAACTGACTGAAAATATTACCTGGTCTGAGGAGCTTTTCAAATTGACAGACGATCGCGTTTATTGGTTAGCATGGTCAAGTATTGCTGGAGTTGGGCCAATTTCCCTGAAGCGACTCTATCAGCATTTTGGCAGTGTCGCTGTGGCCTGGAATGCCTCCGATTCTGCGATCGCAGAAGGGGCGGGATTTGGCAAAAAGTTAATGGTAGCGGTACGGGAAGGGCGATCGCAAATTGACCCAGAAGCTCTTTTCGCCGAACATATCCAGAAAAACCCCCTTTTTTGGACTCCTAGCGACCCAGAATATCCCCGCTTTCTCTGGGAAATTCCCAGTCCTCCCCCCTTACTTTACTATCAAGGAAAGGTCAATTTAGAGGAAAATCAGGGAAATATCCCCACCGTCGCCATTGTGGGTACTCGTAACCCCACGGATCACGGCCGGCGCTGGGCGCGGCGCTTAAGTACCCTTTTGGCCCAACAGGGATTTACTATTGTTTCTGGTATGGCCGAAGGAATTGATGGCGAGGCGCACCAAAGCTGTTTAAAAGCGGGGGGAAGGACGATTGCCGTCTTGGGAACGGGGGTCGATGTGGTTTATCCTAGTCGTCATCGGCAGCTACACACGGACATCCAAAAGCAGGGTTTAGTCATTAGTGAACATCCTGCCGCAACTCAGCCGAATAAAGCCCATTTTCCCAGTCGTAATCGCATTATCGCCGGTTTAAGTCGCGCGACGATTGTTATCGAGGCCCCCGAAAGGTCAGGCTCCCTGATCACGGCCAGTTATGCTAACGAATTTGGCGGCGATATCTATGCTTTACCCAATTCTCCCGATATTGCTGCTGCTAGGGGTTGTTTACAACTGATTCATCAGGGGGCAGAAATTATCGTTTCTGAGGAGAAATTATTAGAAATGTTGGGGGCAATTCCCACCACGAACCAATCTGCACCGGTTAATCTCTCCCCTTCACTCCCTCTAGAGACATCCCCGGTCGTTAATGCTGCTCCTCCAGTCAATCTAGAACCTAGACTAGCACAAGTGTATCAGTTATTTGACAGAGATGCCCTGTTGTTTGACATTATTGTTCAAAAAATGCAAATCCCCACCTCAGAAGTGGCGGGGATCTTATTGGAATTAGAATTAATGGGTTTAGTGACTCAGTTACCCGGTATGCGTTACCAGAAAACCTAGTCAACCCCCAAATGCTTATTTAGGGTATTAGCTAAAGTGTTTTTCGGTACAGCCCCGACCACTAGATCAACTTTCTGACCCCTTTTGAGGATCATTAGGTTTCAGGAGTTTATTTAGGGTGGTAGCTAAAGTGGTTTTCGGTACAGCCCCGACCACCATATCAACTTTTTGACCTTCTTTGAAGATCATCAGAGTAGGAATACTGCGAATCCCATACTGACTAGCGATAATGGGGTTTTCGTCGGTGTTGAGTTTCACCACCTTGACTTTCCCTATGAACATTTCGGCAATTTCTTCGACAACGGGAGCCACCATTCGACAGGGGCCGCACCAAGGAGCCCAGAAATCCACTAGGACAGGGTCGGCACTATCTAAAACTACTTCTTTAAAGGTGGCATCTGTAACGGCAGGAACCTCTGACATACTTAAGAAATCCTCTAGTAATCACGGTTATCTAGAATACGCAAAAATTCCATTCTAGAGATTCGTGGTGCGATGTGGACATTCCACTGGTGAAAAGGACGAGAACTAGCTCTAAATCCACTGTAGAGGCCTTAACTTGCATCAGAGGTAGCTTCTTGGATTAATTTCACAAGGGGTATTCTTCTATTTTATAACCCTAGAGGCTCTATTTTGACTTTTTTTTGATAAAGTTTTGTAATATTGCCCGAGTCAAGGATGGGTGATGGCAGCCAGATCAAATTTTCTGGAAGAAAAACCCGAAAAGTCAGCGATTTTATCTAGGCTTAACCTGAGTTTGATTATGATCAGCACAAGCCACCTCCTAATTGAGCTTTTTTATGAAAATTCTGGTCTTAAATGCGGGATCGAGCAGTCAAAAAAGTTGTTTGTACGATTTAGAGTTTCTCCCTGGCCATCCTCCGCAACCAATTTGGCAAGCGGGGATCGATTGGACGGTTAACCCTGATTACGCGGTTTTAACGGTAAAAGCTCAGGGAATTAAACAGGAAATTAATCTTTCTAGTCAGGATCGTCCGGCAGGAATTGCTCGGATGTTAGATACCTTAGTCACTGGCGAAACTAAGGTAGTAGCCAACCTCGCCGACATTAGTATAGTCGGTCATCGAGTTGTCCATGGTGGCACGGAATATTCCCAGGCTACCATGATCACTCCCCAGGTCAAAGAAACGATTAAAAAGCTGATTCCCCTGGCTCCTAGCCATAATCCCGCTCATTTAGAAGGAATTGAGGCAATCGAGCAAGTTTTGGGCGATGTTCCTCAAGTAGCAGTGTTTGACACCGCTTTTCATCGTTCTATCCCTCCTGAGTCTTCTCTTTATCCCATTCCCTACCAATGGAGTGAACTGGGAATCCGTCGCTATGGTTTCCATGGCACCAGTCATCAGTACTGCTCGCAACGGGCCGCCGAATTGTTGGGAAAACCCCTAGAATCGTTGAAAATGGTGATCTGTCATCTGGGCAATGGTGCTTCCCTATCGGCAGTCAAGGGGGGTAAAAGTATCGATACTACTATGGGATTTACTCCCCTAGAGGGATTGATGATGGGAACCCGCAGCGGTTCGATCGATCCAGGGATTCTGATTTATCTAGAGCGAGAATATCAATATAATCCCGATAGTTTAAATAGTTTACTCAATAAAGAATCCGGTTTAAAGGGAATTTCTGGTATTTCTGGGGATATGCGGGCAATTACCACGGCGATGGCCGAAGGCAACCAGAGGGCAAAATTAGCATTTGAGATGTATATTCATCGTCTGAAAGGTTTAATCGGATCGATGATCGCTTCTCTAGAGGGGTTGGATGTGTTGGTATTTACGGCAGGAATCGGCGAAAATTCAGCTTTAGTACGGGAAAAAGCCAGTCAAGGCTGGTCTTTTTTCGGTTTAGAGTTAGATTTAGCTAAAAATGCCGCTCGTCCCCGGGATGAGGATATCGCCAGCGAGACATCTAAAGTGCGAGTGATGGTAATTGCTACGGCGGAAGATTGGGCGATCGCACGAGAATGCTGGCATTTATCTCAATAGACCTTACCTTTGGCCATTCTCTTTTGGCTGTTCCGTTGCGGGAATCTCCATAATCGGATGGTTAAGAGCAATCATCAAATGGTCTCCCTCTTGGCTAATACTGCTCGGACTGCTCGCCATTTGGGAGAGGGGATCATTGCGTACCGAGACGAAGTAGGAGCCAACAGCGATCGCCATAGCGGTGAAAATTGCGCCACCATAAACATAATATTGCCGACGACGCTGACCATCGACTTTTCTGAACACCTGTTCTGCCAATCGGTCGCTGGCCATAGTAACTGGTACGGGAATTTGCTTTAAATTAGTTTGTAATCCCAAGAGCTGCTGATAGAGTTTTTTAGCGGCAGCATCATGGTCTAACCAATGCTGAACTAGCTTCCGTTCCTCTACCGTTACTTCGTTATCAATATAGGCGCTAATTAAATCGAAACGATGAGCTTCTTCGTTATCCTCTTCTAAGAATAAAATATCCTCGGTTGCGGAGTTGCAATCGCTGTCATCGTGACGTAACAAAGACTTGATCCATTGAACGTCTTCGGGTTGATAATTATTCATGGTTGACCTCGACCAGAAGCGATCGGTATACAATCACTTTTCACCAGCACGGAGCTAGTTAACTTTAACGACTCCTCACTTCGGCCGTTAGTGCCGAATCACCACAATATTCTTTAGCCTTCTGTAAAATAGGGCTGTAAAACAGATTGTAATTTAGCGCGAGCGCGAGCAATGCGAGATTTAACAGTTCCTAAAGAAACTCCCGTGATCTCGGCAATTTCTTCGTAGGCCATGCCTTCAATTTCTCGCAGAATAATAGTTGTCCGAAAAGCTTCTGGTAAATCAGCGATCGCCGCCTGTAATTGATCGTAGAATTCGTGGGTGGTGAGATGTTCATCGGGACTGGGGTAATCGGACTCGATATCCCAATCGATTTCGCCATCTTCCACGCGCCGGGGAGCATCGAGGGAAATGGGGTGATTAACCCGCTTGCGTTTCCGCAATTCGTCGTAAAAAAGATTAGTGGCAATGCGACTTAACCAACCGCGGAACTTGAGGGGTTCATGGAGACGGTTAATATTGCGATAGACGCGAATCCAGACCTCTTGAGCCAAATCAGCGCGATCTTGCCAATCGGGAGCCAAATGATAGAGTAATTTATCAATATGAGCTTGATAGCGCCGCAGCAGTTCCGCAAAAGCTGCTCGATCGGGCTGGCACCCTTCCTGACAGCGTGCAATTAGATCGTAGTTGGAGAGTTTGTCAGGGGACACGGGGTTTTGAGACTTTTTGGCCTCAAGTGACCAAGATGCTGGAATCGATTGACTCATGGGATTTCCTCTAAGGATATAAACTCCTCACTCAGAGCTTGAGGACGGGATAATTCAGTAAAGGTTCCCGAAAATAAATAATTTTTTTCCCATATTTTGATTCTAACCGATCGGGGCATTCATCTGGGGGAGCAAGGGAGCAAGGGAGCAGCAAGTGGGGAGGTGGGGTAGTGGGGAGAATACATAAAAGCTGTCTCGGAGTCTCGGAGTCTCCTGAATAGCTCTGTAAGTTAGGTTTTTTCCTTAGCGAGAATAAAGACGCTGCCCTCGCTGCCGCGGCCGATGCGGAGATCTTCATCGAGATAGGTGATGTCGAGCCAACCTGTTTGTTGGCGATTATTGAAAGAAAAATCGAGGGGAGGAAATTTTTTGCCACTCTCGATCGCATCGATAAATTCTTGGGGAGAATGATAATTGAGAAGACGTTGCAGACCGAGGATCGAGCGCTCAAATTTGACCATTACCCGACGCTCGGATGTGGGTTCAAAGGTAGCGGAGACGATTACTGCCCCTTCTAGCCAAGGTACGCCGATAATTTCGGCGATATTGTAGAGTTTGGCCTTGTTCAGGTCGAGATATTGATAAATTTGCCCTAATTGAAAAAAAGGTAGGCGATCTATTCCCAGAATGTTGCGGCTGCTGGTGAATAGCAAACGCCAATTGCCCCCTAATAGTTGTTTAACTTCGAGGGGATGGGGATGGGGATTGTGATCCTCCAATTGTTCGATCGCCGCTAAAATCCGCACGCGGTCGCTTTCCGTGGCCAGGAGTCCACGATTTCTACCAGCGATCAATTCTAATAATTTCGCTTTGGCATCCATAGAATAGACCTCTTGTAAAAATCAAAAATTGTTGTTAGGGTTAGGAGTCAGTAGCCAGGAGAATTACGAATGAATAATAATCAATTAAATGGTCTATTTATAGATTTTAGGCAATTTAATCCTTATTTGTGCCGTTTTTGAACCCTCAAAAATTAATTATGCAAGAGGTTTGATCTCCCTTATTTTATCAACTACCTCAACCCGCTGGGCGATCACTCAAGGTTTTGGCTGGCCCTCAGAGGCTCACCTGCGCCGATGATTTGAGAGTTTCAACGGGGTTTTAACCTCGGTGAGCGGCATTTTCAACTGTTGACTTGATTATTTTAACACAGATTAAATGCCGCAGTTTTAAAACTTTTTCATAACCGTAATTAAGTGATCGAAATAGGTAGTAATTGCGTTTTTCTCTGAGTCGCTAAAATACTCTAAGCTGTATTGTTTTAAGGCTTCTAAGGCCGAAATCATCGCCCGAGCGTTATCGACGATAAAAGTAGCATTATCCCGCAGTTTTCGAGCTTGTTGACTATAAACAAGTAAATCAGGCTCTAAATTGACGATAGTATCTAAATCGCTATCGCTGAGATAGCAAGTTTGATCATCCGCTTGTTGCCAAATAGCGATCGCTGATTGCTGATAGGGCCAATTAGCGAAACTGATGATTCTCGCTTTTGGGATTAATTGCTGGGCGCGCTCACTCAAAGGCATCGATCGCTCTCCGTTAGGTCAGATTAGGCAGTTAAGATCACTTCTATCATAAATGATCGAAAAATTAGCGATAACTCCAGATTTTTTGAAATCTATCCAAGAGGATCGCTTACAATAAACAAAAGCTAAGTCATTATAATTTGATCATCATGTCAGTTTTAATAGCGATCGGTGTACTTGCCCTATTAATTGTCGTTCACGAATTGGGTCATTTTGCCGCCGCCCGTTGGCAATCTATCCATGTTAATCGCTTTTCCATCGGTTTTGGTCCAGCTTTAGCTAAATATCAAGGTAAAGAAACGGAATACGCCCTCCGCGCCATTCCTTTAGGGGGTTACGTTGGTTTTCCCGATGACGATCCCGATAGTCAAATTCCCAATAACGATCCTGATTTATTACGCAATCGTCCTGTTTTCGATCGAGCTATCGTCATTAGTGCGGGAGTAATTGCTAATTTAATTTTTGCCTATTTTTTGCTTGTTACCCAAGTCGCTACCGTGGGGTTTCCCCAAATTAACTATCAAGAAGGGGTAATTATTCCAGAGGTTTTCACCTCGGAAAATTCCGTCGCTAAACAAGCGGGAATACAAGCAGGAGATATTGTCCTCGCTATCAATGATCAGCCCCTTGGTGCTTCTCAAAATGCCATTATTGACTTCCGTGACATTATTCAATCTTCCCCCGATCAACCCCTAAAATTAACCATCAAACGCCCGACAGAAACGATCGATTTAATCGTTACTCCTGAATTGGGAAGTGATGGTCAGGGTAAAATTGGGGTGAGATTGGCTCCTAACGGTGAAGAAACTCGCCTGAAAGCCGATAGTTTTGGTCAAGCTTTTAGCTTGGGTGCGGGTGAATTTCAGCGATTAACCCTATTAACCGTGCAAGGTTTTGGGCAGTTAGTTAGTAACTTCAAAGAGAGTGTTCAACAGGTAGCAGGACCGGTTAAAATTGTCGAATATGGAGCAGCAATCGCTCGTAATGATGCGGGTAATCTTTTTCAATTTGCCGCCCTAATTAGTATTAACTTAGCGGTGATTAATATTCTGCCTTTACCTGCTCTTGATGGTGGTCAATTAGTATTTTTATTAATCGAGGCTTTAGTAGGTAAACCTCTCCCAACTAAACTGCAAGATAACATCATGCAAACAGGTCTAGTTTTACTCTTAGGATTAGGAGTTTTCTTAATCGTGCGCGACACGGCTAACCTAGCAGTTTTTCAGGATTTATTCCAGTGATGGACTCTCGAAAAAAAACTGAACCTCAACTGCGCGCCCTAGAAATTTTAAGCAACTTAAAGCGATTATATCCAGAGGCAACCTGTAGCTTAAATTATCAAACTCCCGTGCAGTTATTGGTGGCAGTGATTCTCTCGGCACAATGCACTGATGAGCGGGTAAATAAGGTGACTCCTGCTTTATTCGCTCGTTTTCCCGATGCTAAATCCTTAGCTTTTGCCGAGCGAGAGGAGTTAGAAACGCTCATTCGTTCCACGGGATTCTATCGCAATAAAGCTAAAAATATTCAGGGTGCTTGTCAAAAAATCCTCAAGGATTTTCAGGGGGAAGTACCCAAGACAATGGAGGAATTATTAACTTTACCCGGGGTAGCTAGAAAAACGGCTAATGTGGTACTCGCTCACGCTTACGGGATTATTGAGGGGGTGACAGTAGATACCCACGTTAAGCGCTTAAGTAATCGTTTGGGTTTAACTACTAATAACGATCCGGTGAAAATTGAAAGGGATTTAATGGCTTTACTACCTCAACCGGATTGGGAAACTTTTTCTATTAGTATTATTTACCACGGCCGGGCAGTTTGTAAAGCGAGAAATCCCGCTTGTTTTTCCTGTCAATTAGCCACTCTTTGTCCCGCAGTAAACAGTAAACAGTAAACTGATAACTCACACCTGATAAGTAGGGAGGCACAATTATTTGTAGGATGGGTTAGCGGTAGCGTAACCCATGCAGGCGTTGGGTTTCATGCTTCAACCCAACCTACGTTCATCTTATATTTAATTCCACCCACCTACTTAACTGGTAACTGAATCACTGGTAACTGAATCACTGATAACTGATAACTGATAACTGATAACTGATGTGGGGGGCTATAATGGGAAAAAATAGCTCATCCATCAATCTTATGAGTCAAGGATCTCGGCAAGAAATAAAAACCCAAGCAATAATCCTCGCTACCTTTGTGGCGATTTTTTGGCTGTTAGAGATTTTAGATCAATTTGTTTTTCGGGGCAGTTTAGACATTTTCGGGATTATTCCGCATCAAGTCATCGGATTGCGGGGTATTCTTTTCGCACCTTTCCTACACGGGGACTTTCCCCATCTTATTGCTAATACGGTTCCTTTCCTGATTCTCGGTTGGTTGGTGATGTTACAGGAAACCAGTGACTTTTTTATTGTGACTGGGTTGACTATGCTGGTGGGGGGGTTAGGAGTCTGGTTATTTGCTGCTCCCGGATCCATCCATATCGGGGCAAGTATCTTGATTTTTGGCTATTTAGGTTTTTTATTACTGCGGGGCTATTTCCAGAGAAATATTCCTTCTATACTCTTGTCAATTCTAGTCTTTTTACTCTACGGTGGCACAATTTGGGGCGTTTTGCCTTCCCGTCCGGGGATTTCTTGGCAAGGACATTTATTTGGTTTCCTAGGCGGGGTTTTAGCCGCCAAATTAATCGCCACCGAAAAGAAACATTATCCCTAAATGGGGGAACCTTCTATCTCGCTACATACTTCATAAAAATCGGTGACAGGAGGTTTCGCAAACAGAGGACCCATGGATTTCAGCAATAATTCGTGGGCTTCGCTTTTATTTGCCTCCATATCATCGATTTTATCCCAGATGATCACGGCAATTCCTTCGTCGGTTCCGGGTTTTTGCAGCAGAAAAGCTCCTTGGAATCCCGTGGAATAGGTGGAAACGGCCTTTTCGTAGAGTTTTTGGGCCTCGGAAAAACACCCCGGTTTGAATTCACCAATAGCCACATAGGCGTATTTATGTTTGAGAAAATCGAGAAATTCTGGCATGGCAATGAGGGGAAATGGAATAAATCTTTCTTTCTACTCCCATTAAAACTTAGATCGATCGCTCTCTCCGCCCCATCGACATATTTTTTTAACTAAGCTTCCCCAATTGTCTCTTTTTTTGTTAGCTTATATGTAGTCGTTATGAGTTTGTATAAGTTCTATGATCAAAATCGTTGGTATTAATGGCAGTTTACGCCCCGGCTCCTATAGTGCGATGGCGTTAGAAGTTGCTATCAGTCGAGTACAGGGGTTAGGGGTAGAAACGGAGATAATTGACCTGAGAAAACTCTCTTTACCCTTCTGTAACGGGGGAGATGACTATTCTGACTATCCCGATGTGGCCAAAATGCAGCAAACGGTTAAATCGGCAGCGGGATTAATTTTGGCGACACCGGAGTATCATGGCAGTGTCAGTGGTGTGTTGAAGAATGCCCTAGATTTAATGAGTTTTGAGGAGTTATCGGGAAAGGTTGCGGGGTTAATCAGTGTTTTAGGCGGCCAATCCAATAGTAACGCCCTCAATGATTTAAGAATTATTCTCCGTTGGGTTCATGCTTGGGTAATTCCGGAACAAATTGGCTTAGGACAAGCGTGGAAAGTCTTCAACGAAGAAGGAGAAATCCTTGACGAGAAGCTTTCCCAACGTTTTGACGCTTTTGCGCGAAGTTTAGTCGATCATACCCGTAAACTCAACGAGATCTAGTAATATCGATGGTGATTTTACCGGTGAAATGGGGAATTGGGGCGGCAGGTTTCGATAATTGTACTCTTACCTGTCGCACTCGATCGAGTTGTAGGATATCCTCAGCGATAACCGTGGCCAATTTTTCCACTAGGGCAAATTTGCCGGTTTCAATCTGGTGTTTGACAATTTCGATCGCCTGTCGATAATCTAGGGTATCTTCAATCGCGTCACTTTTGCCAGCAATGCTGATATCAACTTCTAGGGATAAATCCACCTCAAACCATTGACCTAAAACCTGTTCTTCGGCCAGATATCCTGTGTAACCGTAGGCACGAATTCCTGTAACGTGAATAGTATCCATAGATAAGCTGTTCGTAATTTAAATTGCTTGTTGAGACGAGGCAAGAGGCAAAAGGCAAAAGGCAACAGTAAAGGGATTGGGGGAGGTTCGGCTAATCTAAGAATAAGCGGGTTAAATGCGTCTTAGCTTAGTTAAATTTAAAAACTGGCAGCGTTGGTCACAAAGATGAAGTGTAACCTAATTTGGTATCGACGACCCACTCCCCAAAACGAAAACTTCCTACCCGACCATTAAGATAACTGCTATAAATTATAGTTTAGACGGCTCTTACCTGTTCGGCGTAATCTTTGGAGCGTAGTTGACGGAAACCTTGAAAAGCCAGTTGTCTCAAGTTTAGAGGTAAATAGGAAAGCAGTAAACCCAGTCTAGCTCGTCGGGATTTTCCTAACAATTGCGAGGCTTTTTCTATTAAAACTCGCCCAGCTTCGGTTTCTCCCTTTTCAATTAATTTTATTCCCAAAGATTCCTGTAAAAAAGCCGCTTTTTTTACTCTTTCTTCTTCTAATTTTAGATCATTAAAGTGATAACTTTCTGTACAAAACAGTTTTGCTTGCAAAAAGTGAACCGCTTGTTTTAAGCTAGTTTGACCGACATGGAAACGATATTCCATTAATAATTCCGGCAGAAAATAAGCTTGTTTTCCCGCTAAAGCTAAACGCACTAATAAATCAAAATCTTCACAACCATCCGCTGGAGAGCGCATATAATCCACATCGGCTAAAGATTGATAACGAAAAAGAGTCGAACCCACCTGTAAACTTTGATAGTAAAAAGTTTGTCTCTCTAAATCAGTAATAATCCCTTGTTGTAATCTGTCTTTGCCCCATTTTGCTGAATTTTCCTGGGTTGCTGAGGCAACTTTTTGTCCAAATTTATCAATAATCCAGTGATCGGTACAGACAAAATCAACGTTTTTTTCTTGATCTAAAATAGGGACAGTTTTCGCTAAAAATTCAGGAGTTAGTCCATCATCATCATCGAATTTAATAAAATATTCTCCCCGAGCAGCCGTAAAACCCGATCGCATATTTAAACTTCTACCAAGATTTTGGGGATGACGCAGATAAATTATTCTCGAATCCTGAAATGCTGCCACCACTTCTGGAGTATGATCAGAAGAACCATCATCACAAACAATTAACTCAAAATCTTCATAAGTCTGCCGCAAGACACTATTAATCGAATAGCTGAGATAATCGGCGCGGTTATAGGTGGGAATACAAACAGTTACTTTCGGCATAATATTTTCAGTAATCAGTAATCAGTAATCAGCTTCTGAAGGCAAGAGGCAACAGGCAAAAGGCAAAAGACAGTATCTGGCAATTCTCCTACCTAAAAAGAAGGTTATAAACTAAGTACATCAAAGCTTTTAGCTTAACAAATTAGGTTTTAGATTGGTCGAGTGGAGAGTGTTATAGCAGTTATCTTCATGGTGAGATAGGAAGTTTTTCTTTTGGGGAGTCGGTCGTCAATACCAAATTAGGTTATACTTCATCTTTACGAGAAACGCTATAAGTAAAAAGCAATCTCCTGTCTCCTGTCTCCAGGTTAAAAAAGTATTTTTACATTTTTGCAAAGGAATGTTAAGTTTTAGGGTATTGAATGAGTAACCTTGATAGCCATGGCTCCTAAAATAGCAGGGATTATCTGTACCCACAACCGCGATCACTACCTAGAAGGAGCGATCGATAGTCTTTTGGCGCAAACTTGCCTAGATTGTGAGATTTTAGTGGTTGATAACGCATCTACCGATAAAACCCGTCAAGTGGCCCAGTCGCGTCTGGGAGATGGGCGGCTAAAATACGTTTACGAACCTATTTTAGGGCTATCTACCGCCAGAAATCGCGGGGCGAAGGAAACTAGAGCGCCGATTTTAGCCTATTTGGATGACGATGCGATCGCTAGTCCTCAATGGTTGCAAATTCTGTTAAATGCCTACGAAAATAACCAAAAACTGGCAGTAGCTGGGGGAAAAGTCACCTTAATTTGGCCGCAAGGCTACAGTCAACCCAATTGGTTATCCGATCAGTTAGCAGGTGGTTTAGGGGCTTTCGATTTGGGCGACAATGTGGTATATATCAGCCAAGCGGATTTAACTCCGCGAGGGGTTAATTACTCAATCCGGCGGGATTTCTGGGAGAAGATTGGCGGTTTTGACCCTAATTTGGGAAGAATTGGTAAAAAACTTCTTTCTAACGAGGAATTATACACTACAGAACTAGCACTCGCCCAGGGATGGCAAGTAGGCTATTTTCCCGCAGCATTGGTGGAACACAATGTTGCCCCGGAAAGAATCAATCGTCAATGGTTTATGCGTCGTAGTTGGTGGCAAGGCATCAGCGAACACTACCGGGAAGAAGTGGCAGGAAGGACGGGATTGGCTCAATTTAGGCGAGGAGGTGAGCGTTTGGTGAGAGGATTGGTTAAATATGTCAAATTTATCAATGATCCCGCTAAAAGCTTTGATAATCTTCTCTATGCCTACGGACAAATCGGTTATTTAAGCGAGGCCGCCAAGGCGATGTTAAACCCGCAAAAGTAAATTATTGTCAATAAATGAGTAAAAAAGCGTTAATTTGTGGTATATCGGGGCAGGATGGAGCCTACCTCGCCGAATTACTGTTAAAAGCCGGCTATACAGTTTGTGGCACCTCCCGGGATGCCCAAATGTCCTCTTTTAGTAATCTGAAACGTTTGGGAATCAAGGAACAGGTAAAACTAGAATCAATGGCACTGAATGACTTTCGCAGTGTCCTACAGGTGTTAATTAAAATTCAGCCCGATGAGGTCTATAATTTGGCTGGACAAAGTTCTGTGGGTTTATCCTTCGAGCAGCCAGTGGAAACCTTAGAAAGTATTGCCACGGGAACCTTAAATCTCTTAGAAGCAATTCGATTTACCGGAGCAAAAATTAAATTATATAATGCAGGATCGAGTGAATGTTTCGGGGATATCGGCGATAATTCTGCCGACGAAAATACCCCTTTTCGTCCTCGCAGTCCCTACGCTGTGGCCAAATCGGCGGCTTTTTGGGAAGTGGCTAATTATCGAGAAGCCTACGGAATTTTTGCCTGTTCAGGCATACTTTTCAATCATGAATCTCCCCTGCGTCCCGAGCGCTTTGTTACCCAAAAAATTATTGCTGCCGTGGCTAGAATTGCCCAAGGAAGTCCCGAGACTTTACACTTAGGAAATATGGATATTCAAAGGGATTGGGGTTGGGCGCCGGAGTACGTTGAAGCGATGTATTTAATGCTGCAACCGGAGCAACCCGATGATTACGTCATTGCCACGGGAGAAAGTTCAAAACTGGAGGATTTTGTGGCCACAGCTTTTGCTACTGTTGGCTTAAATTGGCAAGATCATGTAATTTCCGATCGAAGTTTATTAAGACCAACAGATTTAGCCATTAGTCGCGGCAATCCCAACAAAGCTAAGGAAAAATTAGGTTGGCAAGCACAATACAAAATGACTGATATTGTCCGCATGATGGTAGAAAATCGTTTAGAGAAATAGCCATGAATATCTTAATGATTAGTTCCACCTTTCCCTATCCACCCAGCAAAGGAGGAACTCAGGGCAGAACTTTTAATTTACTCAAATATCTCAGCAAAAATCATGATATTACTCTCATCGTTCAGCGTACTGCTGATGTCAGCGATGAGGAGGTAGAAAAGTTAGGTAACTTTGTTAGTGAATTGGTAGTTTTTCCCCGTCCTCAAGATGCCAAAACTGGAATAATTGCTAAACTGCAAAGATTAGCTCAATTCCTGAAAACGGGAACCCCTCCCAATGTACTTTTTGGCTATTCTCAAGAGATGCAGAACTGGATAGATAGGGCAGTTAAGAGTCAAAAATTCTCAGTCATTACCAGCGAACATAGTGTTAATGAAATTTATATTCGTCCCCAATGGCAACAGCAAATTAGGACAGTAATTGATGTGCATAGTTCCCTCTATCAAACCTGCAAAAGTCAATTAGAAATTGGGGTTTCTAGTCAAGAATTACGGGATCGTCTCTACCTTCCTCTCCTGCGTCGCTACGAACAAAAAACTGTGCAGAAATTCTCAAAAATTGTCGTCACCACCGATGATGATCAAAAACAAATGCGAGAATTCGCTCCTAAGAAAGAGATTTATTTAATTCCTAATGCAGTCGATTTAGATTTATTTCCTTATCGTCCCGAGGAGCCTGCTGGACATAATTTAGTTTTTATCGGTGGGTTAGATTATTGGGTTAATATCGATGCGGCCTGTTTTTTAGCTAGGGAAATTTTACCTCGTCTTCAAATTACTTACCCCGATACTACTTTAACTCTAGTCGGTGCTAATCCATCCCTAGAAGTGCAAGAATTAACTAAGTTAAAAGGAGTGATTGTGACGGGACGAGTACCATCAATGACCACCTATCTTCATCAGGCAACTGTGGCAGTTATTCCCCTAAGAACGGGTTTTGGAATGAAGTTTAAAACCCTAGAATCTATGGCTGCGGGAGTGCCGGTTGTAGCCAGCGATCGAGGTTTAGAAGGGTTAACAGTGGAAGGAAATAATGTTCCTTTAGCAGCCTTAAGGGCTAATAGTATTGAGGAATATTGTACGGCGATTAGTAGTCTTTTTGAATCGGCAGAGTTACGAGAACAATTATCTAGAAATGCTCGCAAGTTAATCGAAGATAATTATACTTGGCAGCAAGCATCCACTAAGTACGAACAAGTTTTGACTGCTGATATTTGTTAGTAAATTTTTCTAGTTTTTTGTCAATTAATATGCTATCAAATCAAATACCGGTGAAAATATCTGTTGTTGTTCCTCTGTATAACGAAGAAGAAAATATCGATGCTCTCTTTGGGCGACTTTTAGCGGTTTTAGAGACAATAAATACCAGTTATGAGGTCGTTTGCGTCAATGATGGTAGTCGTGACAATACTCTCAAAAATCTCGTGGAATATCATCAACGTTACCCACAAATTAAAGTGGTTAATTTATCCCGTAATTTTGGTAAAGATATTGCCATGTCAGCAGGAATTGATTACAGTCAAGGGATGGCAGTAATTCCTATTGATGCTGATTTACAAGATCCCCCCGAATTAATTGCCGAAATGATCGAAAAATGGCAGCAGGGTTATGATGTGGTTTATGCGTCCCGTCGGGTTAGAATTGGCGAAAGTTGGTTGAAACGTTTTACAGCAGAAGGTTTCTATCAAGTCATTAATAAATTAAGTCGGGTTCCTATTCCCCCTAATACGGGAGATTTTCGCTTGATTGATCGCCGAGTGGTAGAATCAATTAAAAAGATGCCCGAACGTCAAAGATTTATGAAAGGAATATTTGCTTGGGTGGGATATAAACAGACATCAATTTTATTCGATCGAGAACCCCGGTATCAAGGACAAACTAAATGGAATTACTGGAAATTATGGAATTTTGCCATCGATGGTATTACCTCTTTTAGTTTTTTACCTCTGAAAGTCTGGACTTATGTAGGATTTATCATTGCACTTGTTAGTCTTGTTTATGCTAGTTTTTTAATGCTCAGGACTATTATTTTAGGAATCGATGTACCTGGGTACGCTTCTCTGATGGTTGCTATCTTATTTTTAGGAGGAATTCAATTACTGACTCTTGGTATTATTGGCGAATATATTGGCCGGGTTTATGAGGAAGTAAAGGGCCGACCACTTTATCTGGTTCGAGATTGTTATGGTTTTGAAAATCGGGAACAAGTTACTGATAAAATAACTCAAAATTAAAATACTGACAAGAGGAGAATGAAGTCTATGAATACCGAAGTTTTTCAGCAATTTTTTGCCTATTGTGTCGGTAGTTGGCAAACGGAAAGAACCTATCATTATCTAGCCGATCAAGAAGTGGAACGTTCCCGTACTGAATTCCTCATTCAACCCCTGACTAGGGAGATTAAACAGAAAGTTCTGACAGATAATAACTATCCTGATATTGCTGATTTAGAAAGTATCCCCGGGTTTAATTTAGGTTTCTATACCATCTCGGAAAAAGGGGAAGAAGTGCGACAAAATCTTAATCTTTTATTTGTGGTTAAAGCAGAAAATAACGGTTATTTAGAAGGGGATTATCTTCGTGATCGCGCCTACGAAGAAGCAAGACCAATTATCTCCGCTTTTCGCTTTGATTCCACTACCAGAGAGTTATTAATGACCACCAATTATACTCGCAGTGTTTCCGTGGATTCAATTACTTTAATCAATCCAGACCTGCGAATTCGCAAAATTATTAACTATCAACGTCCCAAGAAGGGGGAACCCTTGGAAAAAGTTCTCTTGGTCGGTTTTGGAGTTGAGTGTAAAGTCAGTTAAAAAAATATTTCTTTCCCCCCCCCCTTGATTCTCCAGTCAGGGGGAGATTTTATAATAGGGTAACGATAGGATTAAGGAGCAAAAATAATGCTCAGAATCGGTCAACTTTCCCTAGAAAGTGGTGTTTCGATGAAAACGATTCGTTATTAGGAGGAATTAGAACTAATTCAGTCCCCTGAGAGGACAGAGGGACAATTTAGCCTATTTACTCCCGATACTGTCCATCGCTTGCTGTTTGTCAAAAGATTGCCATCTTTGGGTTTAAGTCTGCAAGAGAGCCGCGAATGTTTAGTAATTCATGACCATGGTGAGTTAAATCTTGATTCTAGTCGTCCCCTTTCTTTTGATGATGCTGAGAGTCTTGGTTTTGGGGAACAATCGATATAATTTGGAGGAAGTCTAGTCTTTCCTGAAAATAGTAATCTTGGGGGTGATTTTGATATTGAATACCTCAACGGTATTATTCGCAATGGTCATATTATTATCGGCATCGATCCGCAGGTGGGAGGTCGAGTTAATAGTGATGATACGGATTTTGATGTGGGAAATTTATCTGTAGGTTTTTTCTATAATTTCAATCGTGAATACGATAATGTTCCCGCTTTTGCTATTCGTACCGATTTAGGATTACCGACGGGAAATAATGCTAGGGGATTAGATTTTCGTCTGCGGGGAATTGCCAGTAAAACTGTTGGTCAATTCCATCGCTTACATCTTAATCTCGATTTAAACATAAAAACTGACCCCGATAACGGCGATCGATCTTTTTTACCCGCTGCCATTCTCGGTTATTCGCGACCGATTGGTTATCCGAAACGTTTTGATCGCACTTTTTTAGCAGAATTGGGCGTAATTACCAGCGATAATAGTAATGGTGGGGTTTTAATTCGCACTGGTATGGGAATTCGTCAGCAAATTAATCGCCAAGGTGTGATCGATTGGGGTATCGAGGGAGATATTGCCTAATGGCAATGATCAAAGTCAATTAAAGCTAAAAATTGGTTATTCTTTCAGATTTTAGCCTAGCATACTGAAGATTAATCTTCAGGTTATAGGATGCCATTATGACGGTAGTTTTTTCTCTGGCAAAAATCGACCAAGGCATTATCTGGAAAGACTTTCGTGATTATGTCACCCAAGGGTTGCCGTGCAAGACTTTCAATGGTTTTGTACTTTACTGAGATAAAAAAGAGAATGTGTTATAACATTTGTATAATTCCCAAAAATAAAGAGAAGAAATAAGTTATGACAACTTTAACACTCCGAAAAATCGGTAATTCTATAGGAGTGATCTTACCAAAAGAGGTTTTATCAAGGCTGAATGTAGAGGAACCGAAATGGTTATCGAGCCAGGCAATCCGATCAATTCAGGACATTTTAATCGCTCGAACTGGAGGGATTGCGGGGATTTTAAACCCTTTCTTGTTCTTCTTGAGGTTAGGATAACCCCTTTCCCTCCACTTCCAACATACAAGGATGCGTCCAGTCACGCATCCTCCCCACATTGTTTAAGAATTCTCTGGGTTATTTTTCGGGACATTCAAAACAGGATTTTGGTCAAAGAAACCCCAAGACATAATCTTAAAACCGGCTGGATGTACGGTCATAATCGGCCATTCTTCGGGACGAGGAATATGGGTAACACCGTAGGTATACCAGACGACTAAATCCTCATTATCGAGAGATTCATTATCAGCAGTATATTGTGGTAAACCTCGACCTTTTTTGCCTTGATTGGGGTAATCTCCCGCTGCATAAAGTTCGTTCGCTTTGTAACGAGTTGCCCAAAAATGATGGGTAGCAAATTCACCCCGTTGACGAGAATTCGCTTGGAAATTGGGATAATAAATTGAATTTGTCGATGGCATTAACATATAACTTGTCGGCATTCCGAGGGAGTTTTTCTGATTCTTATTCATTACCATCCAAGCGCGACTTTCAGCTAAATTCACATCACGAATTGCCTCCGATTCTTGCTGAAGCTGTCTTTCGGACATAGTGAAAGCATTCCCGAAGGGATTCTTTTCCGGTGATCGGGTAGAAACCTTCATTTCAGTCACAGAATTTTTAACCCCATCCACATCGAAATCGAGACGAAAATTCAAGAAATGCTGATGATTAATTGCCTCCACATTTGCCGCTACTAATGTCCCAAATTGGTCGCCATGATTATGATAATTAGTGACATCAGGAGTCGCTTTAGCTAACATAATTCCCGTTAAATCGCTGCGCTGTTCTAAAGTACCATCTTCATGAAAAATCCAGTTAATTCCGTAGTCATAATTACCGATAGCAGCCACGGTACTAACCACTAATTGACGGGCGCGACGACCTTCAAAGGTTTCCGTGTTAAAATCATAATGTCTCCAGAGAATTCCCGCATCTTTTTCGTAAATACCGATGAGATTTTCCCCGATATAGGGTTCCCCATTATCATCAGCAAACAAGGCATTTAACAAGACAGTATTTTCGGGAACATCATTACCTTTATCCAAGGGAGTCGATAGCCAACCAAAACGATATTCTCCCACATCAAAAGCACTCCGAACCGCCCATTCTCGCGAGGTATCGGAGTAGGGAACTAGCATTTCTGACAGTCCAGCACGATACAAAATCATTCTATCTTTACCGTTATCATTGTAGGTAACTAGATAAAGAACTAATCCCTCTCTTGGGTGCATGAGATAACGAAATTTCCAATTTTGCCAGCTAACTTCGTTACCCTTAATTTGAAAAGTTGTCCCTTGCGGTTGTTTAATTCTTAAGGGTTTTAGGGCTTTTTGAAGGGGTGAAAGGGTTTTTTCATCATAATCAAAATTGGCTTTTGAGAAAGGTATAATCCCGGTATCTCGCACTTCAAATACTTGGCGATTATTTAAATCTACCGTCACCGACAAACCTTCAATTGGTGCGCCATAATAATTACTACGATCCTTGCCTTTATAGTAAGTAATTCCGCGAATTAATCGCTTTCCCGATGCTTGTTCTTTCTCGCTCATCATCCCAGTTGCCCAACCGTCAATGATGACGTTTTCAAAGTCAGCAATCCCGCGTTTTTTCATAGCTTCTTGCCAACGAAGATCGGCTTTGGCTAATTGATCGAGAATTTCGTATTCTTCATCTAACAAAGGTGGTTGTCCCGTCGATACTTCTTGCCATGAGATAATTTTACTCGCTTTGATATCGACAATAGCCTCGTAGGTTTTATTCAGTCTTGGTTCCAGAATTACTAAAAAAGCCTGACGAGCAATAGCATCTCCTTTTTTAAAGTTTAAAACAGTTTGCTTATCGGGTTCTTGTAAAGAAATATTAGGAAATCTGGCGAACTCTGTCAGGGATTTGTCTTTTTTTACCACAGTTACCGCCATTTTAATCTCATTTTCTGTGAGGGGATCGAGAGGATGGCTAATCGGTGGGGATTGGGCGAAAGTTTTACCAAAAATTAAGATCACTCCACAGCTGATTACAAATAAAATCGTCAGTGGCCGCCACCATGAGTATTTTTTCAGCATAGAAATCCCTCTATAAGGCTAAAAGATGGTCAATCCTAGACATGATAATCTGGGATGTCATAATTAACCTTATATCTTTTCAAAAAATTAAGATCGATGTCGGCTGTATTAGCGCGGCGTGATGCACATCAAATTGTTAATTTCGCCACACTACAATATTAGAAAAATCGGCGTTGCTGAATCAAGCTATGAATGTCAACCGTGCCATCCTATCTAAAAGTTAGTTTGCCAGAAGATTCCTATCTCAAATCAGCAACACCAACTCCTGCAAACCGACACCGACACCCACCCCCAAACCACCGGCCAAAACAGCGCTCAAAACGAGATTAAATCCAGTTAATAGAGTTTAGATTTGATAGGGATTACCCAAGCGATCCACAAAAACATTGTAATCTAAGGGTAAACGCCCCGGATTAAGCCGTGGTTCCGCCGCGTAACCGATGGGAACGACAACAGCGATCGCCAGATCGGGATGATCGGCAGCACCAATCACAGCTTTTACCTTGTCCTCGATCCAACCGTTGAGAAAACAACTAGATAAACCGAGACTTTCGGCAGCCAAAACCAGATGAGTAGCGGCGATCATGGCATCTTTAATCGCGTATTCCCGGGTTTTTTCGCCCAAATCCCTGTGAAATCCCGGGATTGCCTGTTGAAAATATTTTACCGTGCCTTCGTTCCAGGCACCTGTACTGAGAGCCTGTTCATAGATAGGAGTTAGATCTCCTCCTCCTGCGGCAGCATCGGCAGCGAAAACAAAAGTAACCGGCGCTTGGATAATTTGCTTTTGTCCCCAAGCGGCCTCGGCTAAAGCGGCCTTTTGTGCCTCATCTTGTACTAAAATAATTCGCCAATCTTGGATGTTGAAACTACTAGGTGCGGCAACGGTTAATTCTACTAGGGTTTTCAGCAGTTCTGGGGCGATCGGATCGGTAGTAAAATTTTTAATAGAACGACGTTGATTAATCGCCGTGGGAACATCGAGAGGCAAGGTCATAAAGTCAGTGGATCAAGTTACATATTTCTAATTATTATAAGGTCAAGCTATCAGCCCTAGACTTCGGTGTGACCGAAAATTTGGGTACAAGCCCCGCCATGCCCGCGCAGGGTCGGGCGGCTTTAAATAAATATGTATTGTCAACTTAAAGAATTTTGTGTTAAGATATTGATACTCAGTCAAGCAGTATCAAAATGTTTGTACTAGAATACAAGGTTAAGCCAAAACCTAATCAGATAGAAGCCATTAACGAAGCAATACGGACAACCCAATTTGTTCGGAATAAAGTCCTGCGTTATTGGATGGATAATCAGGGTGTTGGCAAAACAGAGTTATTTCGATACAACACAGCATTAAGGAAAGAGTTTAAATTTGTTGATGATTTAAACTCCCATGCTTGCCAGACTGCCGTAGAAAGAACCTTGCGGGCAATTACTCGGTTTTACGATAATTGCCAAAATAAAGTTAAAGGAAAGAAAGGCTACCCTAAGTTTAAAAAACATTCCCGTTCTGTTGAGTATAAAGTATCTGGATGGAAGCTATCAGCTAATAAACGTCATATTACCTTTACAGACAAAAAAGGTATTGGTACTCTTAAACTGATTGGTTCTAGAGATATTAATTACTATCAACCAGACCAGATTAAACGGGTAAGAATCCTTAATCGTGCCGATGGTTATTATGTGCAGTTTTGCCTTAAATTAGACCCCAGAGACACGGTTAAGCCTTTAACACCTTCCCAGAAAGCCACTGGGATTGATGTGGGATTAAAGTTTTTCTTAGTAGATAGCGAAGGCCATCAAATTGATTGTCCGAACTACTATCGAAAAGCTGAAAAACAATTAAACCGATTAAATAAAAAAAAGTCAAAGAAATACCGCAAGGGTAAAAAACAATCTCGTAATTATCACAAGGCTAGACAGCGATATGCTCGGAAACATTTAAGAGTAAGTAGGCAACGAGAAGAGTTTGTCAAGAGTGTGGCACTCCGTTTAGTTAAGTCTAACGACTTAATCGCCTATGAAGACTTAAATATCAAAGGCATGGTTAAAAATCGTCATTTAGCGAAGTCGATAACCGATGCAGGATGGTCTGTTTTTAGGCAATGGCTAGAGTATTTTGGGGACAAATACGGCAAGTTAACTATAGCTGTCTCACCCCATAATACGTCTCAAAATTGTTCTAATTGTGGACAAAAAGTCCAAAAGTCGCTATCTACTCGAACCCATGTTTGTCCTCATTGTGGATATACAGATTGTCGAGACAGAAACGCCGCTTTAAACATCTTGCAAAAGGGATTAAGTAGCGTGGGGCGCACGCAAACTTTAAACGCTTCGGGAGAGATTCCCTCTTGGTTGGTTGGAGAAATCCTGCTTGCTAACGGAGACTCAATGAACGAAGAATCCCCGTCTCTTTAGACGGGGAGCGTCAAAAAACGGAAATAGTAAAACATCAGGGTTAAATTGTGGCGGTCAGGAAAAGATCCACTATACTGTTAGACTTAAACAGGTCATAACCCAATGACCATCTAGCTATAATCATGTCACCGCCACAAAGATCATTTTATGCTTTCTGAGCCGGAACCGAGCGACACCCTCACCACTCCCACCGTCAATATGGGCGATCAAAGTACCGATATCAAGCCAATTTTAGCCTTAAAAGAGTTAGTCGCTAGTTTATATCGCGAACAAAACAAAGTTCAAAATCTCTTAAGTTCCCTCGGTTTTGCCCTGCGGAGTTTCAATAATTTAAACCAATTCCTCGATCTTACCCCCTTGATGGCCGCACGAGTGGCAGACGCGGAGGGAGGGGCGTTGATTTTGAGCAAAAATAACGGTCAAGTGGCGCTCGATCAACTCCATTGCCAAGATAATCAAATTAATGGGGAACTACGCCGACAATTAGAGGCAATTATCCGACAATTAAACCAAGAAGCGGCACTTGAGAATAAAAATAGTCGATCGCTTCTCGATAGTCTCGACCATCAGATCCGGCAAACTCTCGGACAGGGTACGCAGGTTTATAGTACGCCTGTTTTAGTAAAAAATAGTGAGCGGGGGCGTTTATACGTTTTCAGTCGCGATCCCGATTATGGTTGGACACCCACCCGTCGTAAACTGCTGCAGCTAGTGGCCGATCAAACGGCGGTGGCTATAGCTAATAATGAATTAACGATCGAATTACGTTCTAAGGAACGTCAGGATCGAGAGTTAGAAATCGCTGCCGAAATCCAAAATCGTCTTTTACCCCGGCAATGTCCGAAAATTCAGGGGGTAGAATTGGCGGCCCACTGCCAAACGGCTAATCGCGTTGGTGGCGATTATTATGATTTTATCCCCTGCAACTACGATCAATTTCAACCGGCAAGGGAGGCGGAAATGGAAGCTAGTACCGCTCCTTGGAGTATAGTGATCGGTGATGTCATGGGTAAAGGTGTCCCAGCAGGATTATTGATGACCATGACCCGGGGAATGTTGCGAGCGGAAGTGTTAAATCGTCACTCCCCGGCCCAGATTTTGCGTCATCTCAATCGGGTTATGTATGCCGATCTCGATAATTCTCATCGTTTCGTGACATTATTTTATTCCGAGTATGATCCCCTGACGCGCCGTCTTGGCTACAGTAATGCTGCCCATTATCCCACCCTCTGGTGGCGGGCCAAAACGGGAGAGTTAGAGTCTCTCGACACGGAAGGGACATTAGTGGGTTTAGAGGCCGATTCTATCTATGACGATGCCCAAGTGCAATTAGAAGCGGGAGATACGCTGATCTATTATACCGATGGCTTTACCGATGCAGTTAACTCGAAAGGAGAAAGATTTGATCAGAAAAATTGGCTATCGGCAGTTAAAGAAGCCTGTCAACAGTACACCGATCCCGAACAGATTCTGGAATATTTATTTGGGAAAGTTGCCGCTTTTACCGGTTTAGGAAATGACAGTAGTGACGATATGACTTTAGTAGTTATGCGAGTGAAATCGGAGGAATAAATTATCATTTCCTAGCTCATAAATTAGCTTAATCCTGCTCTTGCCAAGGAGCGAATAAAGGCAATAACGCTAACCCGGGTAAAGCGGCAATTACTGTGATTAAAAAGAACCACTGCCAACCGATCGCCTCGGCTAAAACTCCGGCGGGAGCTACTAAAATATCGCGACTAAAGGCCATTAAACTCGATAAAAGGGCGAACTGAGTAGCGGTAAAACGAGCATTACAAAGACTCATTAAAAAAGCCACAAAAGCGGCAGTGACTAAGCCACCGCAGAAGTTTTCAATGTTAATAGCCAAGACCATAAAAGGATAATTTTGACCTAAATTTGCTAAAATAAAATAGGCTAAATTACTAACAGCTTGCAACAGACCAAATATCCAGAGCGATCGATTAATTCCCCAACGACTTAACAGGGAACCACCTAATAAAACTCCCACCATAGTTGCTATCATGCCCAGTCCGCCTTGGATCGCCCCGATATCGGTTTGACTGAAACCAGTTTTTAAGAGAAAAGGAGTCACCATATTATTAACTAAAGCATCCCCTAAACGATAGAGAACAATAAAGGCGAGAATGCCCATTCCTTGACCTAATCGATAGCGTTGAAAAAACTCTTGGAAAGGCAACCAAACCGCCTCTAAAAGAGTTTGAGGAGTATCATCTCTAGGGGGAGTAGCTGGGGCGAAAAAAGACCAAATAATCGTTAAAGCCATCAATCCAGCTAGGAAAAGATAGACGAGAGGCCAGGGAAAGTGATCGGCTAAAATTAAAGCGATCGAACCGGTTAAAATTAAAGCCAAACGATAACCTAAAACCCCGATCGCCACCCCAGCCCCCATCTCCCATTTTTCTAAAATATCTGTGCGATAGGCATCGTAGGCAATATCTTGGCTGGCACTAAAAAAAGCAATCAGTAAAGCATTAATTGCCAATAATTCTAAAGATTGTTTTGGTTGTTGAAAAGCCATGGCTGCAATCGCTAAAGTTAAACAAATTTGAGCGATTAAAATCCAACCGCGACGACGACCAAGCAGCGGGGGAAGATAGCGATCGAGTAAGGGAGACCAAAGAAATTTGAGAGAGTAGGGGAGAGCGACTAAACTAAATAAACCGATCGATTTCAGATCAACTCCTTCGGTGGTCATCCAAGCTTGCAGGGTGCGACCGGTGAGAAAAAAGGGCAATCCAGAAGCGAAACCTAAGAATAACAAAGCCGCCATTTTTTGACTGCGGAACACTTGCAAATAAGCGGAAATTTCTTTGATCATGGAGGGGATAGGAGGATAGATTAGATTAAAGAATATAGTTAATTGACCCAAAAAGAAAGAGATTAGTTCTGACCAGCATCATCCCATCTTAACCATTGCCTGGAGATCAAAAAAATTCCCGAAAAATTGCGGTCTTTCCCCCAACTGGAGCTATAGGCAGTAGAATGGATGAGATTTTGATTCAGTAGTCTTGAAAAATTGCGGTCTTCTCCTTAAGATAGATGCTTGATTCTCCCAACTAGCTCCCACCCCTATTTACCTTTCCCAGATAAGGACTGCCATCCCCACCTTCCCTGCCGACTCCTGTGATTAAAGTGGACTCCTGTTTTATCTCATACCTATTGTCTAATCCCTCCGACTCGGAAGCGACCGGTGACAATGCCGCCATTACCGTCGAGGTGCGTTTGGCCCAAAGCCAAGATCTCAAAAGCTTGGCGGAAATTCTCACCGATAGTTTTTTCCCCACGGCCAATTATTGGTCTTTTCTGCGTCCTATCTTTAAATTAGGCATTTACGAGGACTTACGGGGACGATTGCGCGCCGATACCCCTTACTATCACTGTCTGGTAGTCAGTCAAACCAGCGTCACCGTCACGGGTCCTCAGGAAATTATTGTTGCTACGGCGGAAATCGGCTTAAAATCCAGTTCTTTTTTAGCTGTTCCCATTCCTTATATCTCTAATTTAGCCGTTAGTCCCGATCGCCGGCGTGCCGGTCTGGCCCGGAGATTGCTGCTCAAGTGTGAACAGATCGCTAGAGAATGGGGTTTTGAGGAACTTTCCCTCCATGTTCTCGATAATAATCTAGCGGCCCAGTCACTGTACTTAAGTAGCGGTTATCGTCTGCAAAAAACCGACGGTTGGTTGATCAATTGGTTATTTAATCGACCACAAAAGTTATTTCTGCACAAAAAAATCAGCCAATGAGGAGATAGGAGACTCCCAGACTCCGAGACAGGTTTTAGGTGTTGGGGGTTGGGGTTTTGGGGTTTTGGGGTTTTGGGGTTTTAGTTCAATTTCCCCACTTCCCCACTTCCCCACTTCCCACTTCCCGCTCCCCCACTTCCCCCACTTCCCCACTTCCCACTCCCACGAAACAAACCCTAGATATTTCGACAAAATTGCCATGCAGAAGAACTATAAGGAAAAATTCTGCTATATTATCTGCTAACTCTCTAGAAAACCCGATTAGTTTAATAATCTTTTCCGGGTATCTGAGAAAAAAAATAGTTCATCCCTTTAAAATATGGTTTTAGGGAGATAATTAGTGACTGTGTGAGGCAATTTGTGGTTAATAAGACGAAATCAAGGCTTAAAAGCGGAAAATCAAGCAAATTAGCAGCTAAACCTGTTAAAAAGCGGCGATTGTCGGGTAAATGGTTCCTGACAGCCCTAGGCTTAACTGGCTGCGCCCTAGTTTCCGCTACGGCGGGGGCTATGTTGGCTGTGTCTCTCTCCTCCACACCTTTGCGACAAGCTGCTCTTAGTCCCCAAGAAGCCGCCGCTTTTAACAATCAGCAGGCGATATCCTATCAAAATCTGCAACTTCCCGCCCTCAACCGCCCCGTTAATATTCTGGTAGTTGGCGCGAAAGTGTTGACATCCGATGTCAAGGAGGCACAAACCCCAGATCTGGGTTATCATGCCCCGGTTAATTCCTTGGATGGTTTAACCGATACCATGCTGTTACTGCGTTTTGACCCCCAAAGACAGAAGTTAACCATGCTTTCCATCCCCCGGGATACCCGCACCGATATCGAGGGTTACGGGGAGAAAAAAATCAATGAAGCTAACGCCCTCGGTGGACCTGCTTTAACGGCGGAAACGGTTAGTCATCTTTTGGACGGAGTGGCTATCGATCGCTATATTCGCATTAATGTGCAGGGTGTGGAAAAATTAATTGATGCTTTGGGGGGGGTGACGGTATATGTTCCCAAAGACATGAAGTACAAAGATTTTAGTCAACACCTCTACATTGACCTGAAAAAAGGGGAACAACACCTCAACGGCGAGAAATTCCTCCAGTTTGCCCGTTTTCGTTACGATGCTAACGGCGATATCGGTCGTATCCAACGACAACAGCAATTAATGCGGTCTTTAGTAGAACAAACCCTAAAACCAGCAACTTTATTGAAAATTCCCGATATTATCGAGGTTATCCGCAATCATATCGATACTAATCTCAGTTTAGAGGAGTTACTCGCTCTAGCCGGCTTTGCCTCCAAAACTCAGCGCGCTGATGTGCAAATGCTACTGCTACCAGGAGACTTTAATGGTGATGGTCGGCAAGGGATCAGTTATTGGTTGCCCAATCAAAGTAAAATTCAAGAGCTAGTGGCTCAACATTTTAACCACGGCTCTTTTATGGCTGACATTGAGGAAACCACGCAACCGACTCGCATAGCTGTGGAAGATAGCATCGATAATCCAGAAGCGGTGCAAGCTCTAGTCAGATATCTGCGCTCGTTTGGTTATGAAAATGTTTTTGTCTCTAAGTCTTCATCGCCAATTCTAGAAACTACCAAAATTATTGCTCAAAAAGGGGATAATTCCCTGGCTGCTGCCCTGCATAATAGCCTTGGTGTCGGGGAAGTTTTGGTGGAAAGTACGGGGAATCTCGCTTCTGATGTGACGATTAAAATCGGTCAAGATTGGCAAGAAAAATCAGCTAATCTTTCTGAGCCATCCCTAGGCAACTAAGAAAAAAATCAAATTTATCTGGGTTATTGATTAGCCAAAGTTTGACAAAAATCTTGGTGTTCTTGACTAACTATTCCTTGCTTTAACACCTCCAAAACTTCGGCTAAATTACCCGATAATAAAGCATTTTTATCTAGCCATAATCCAGGGAAAACTTGAGAGCAAAGGATGTTATTTTGAGTTGATTCTAGGGGCAAATATTCCCCATCAGTTAACCTAAACCAATCCAATTGAACGTCATAAACTCGCCAGATAATATACTCTTGCACTCCCTGGCGACGATAAACTTTGAGTTTTTCGTGTAAATCGTAGGAAGCAGTAGAAGCGGCAATTTCCACGATTAATTCCGGCGCGCCTTCTACATAATCATCTTCACTAATGCTTGATTGTCCACCGGTTTCTATTCTTAATAAAGCATCTGGTTGTGGTTGATTATCCCCATCCAGTCGCACAGTAGTATTATCCAGTGTTTCTACTCCCGGTGTCGCCACTTCGTAGGCAGTTAACCAACCGATAATATTAGCGTGGGGTTTACCGTGGTTTTTGGCTCTCACCGCGGCTGCCATATAAACAACTCCTGCGATTAATTCAGCTTTTTTTAGCTGTGTCATTGCTTGATAACGGCGCTCGAATTCGGGAAGGGTTAATCTATCGCCATTTTCGAGAGGGGGAATAATATGGGGGGAAACTGTGTTAGTCGATAGCATAATTTTTGGCTCATCAAGAAACTACTATCAAGGCTTAAGTTTTCTTACCAGACTCAGTTAATTTATCGATTAGGTTAAGCTGTGCATCGAGAGTATCGAAGATATCCTATACTTATTTTACAGCGTTTCTGATCATTTACCTGGAACCTTGCGCCATGTTTGCCTTAGTTTCACTAGATAAAATCGAGCTACCGGCGGGGTCCTTAGTGAGATTACCTGCCACTTGGCTAGATTATCAAACTTTGTCTCGGCAAAGGGGCGACAATTCTCAGCCTAAAATCAAATATCACAATGGAGAAGTCTTGCTTATGTCTCCACTTCCTAAGCATGGACGTGATGCCCATTTAATTGCTAATATTATCATCACCTTATTGGATTATCTGGGGCGTGAGTACGAGGCTTTTACTCCCGTAACCATGGAATTACCAGAAACAAGTGGTATTGAACCAGATTATAGTTTTTATATTGACCATTGGCCGGCTATAGCAGGGAAAGCCAGAATTGACTGGGTAAATGATCCTCCTCCCGATTTAGTATTAGAAATTGATGTCACCAGTTACTCGAATGTGGATGACTATCTGCCTTATCAAGTGCCTGAAATTTGGTTGTATCGTCAGAAAAATATCTATATTTATTGGCTAGATAATCAAGAGTATATCCCTCGCCATCAAAGTCAATATTTTCCTAACTTTAACCTACAAAATCTAGTTTCTTTCTGTGGAGAAATTGCCGACAATCGCAATAGTAGTATGGCAATTCGTCAACTAAAACAACATCTCGAATATTTTTATAGTATTTAAACTAATTTTTCCCGCTTACAGCGTCTTTCATGGCAACCAAGTAAATCCCGAACCAAGTTAACCTGATTAGGGAAAAGTTACTTACTGTCAAGTTTCCAACTCCTGTTTCCTCTATTTAACCATGAATAATTTTAAAATACTGCTCATCGGTTACGGTAATACTTTAAGAAATGATGACGGAGTGGGAGTGAGAATAGCCGAAATTATTGCCGAGGAGAATTGGACTAATGTGCAAGTCATCGCTACCCATCAATTGACTCCTGAGTTAGCAGCCGATATAGCTGATGCTTCTCTAGTTATTTTTGTTGATGCGGTATTATCTAATCAAACCGATATCCGAATAGAAAAATTAGCGGCAGTTACCGAATGGAATAATTTCGGTCATGCAGAAAGTCCCGCTTCTTTATTAGCATTAACTCAAGCAATTTATCAACAAACTCCCAGGGCCTGGGGAATATTTATTCCTGCTATTAATTGTGAATTTGGTGAAGAATTATCAACAATAACTAAAAAGGGCTTGACAAATGGGATTAAAGCTATTAGGAAAATTATTACTTCTGAGAATTTGACTGAATACCAAAAGCAGGACTTTGATAATCTTCCGGCAGATAATTTTCAGGAATAGTGCTGTGATTGCCATCCCGGAGAGCCTTGTAGTGAGGAGACATAATTTCGATACCGACTTCGTTACATTTATCCTGAATATTTTGATGCAATTCAGAATAAATATACACCATTTTGCTAGGATGATCGGTGTAGGCATTTAGCTGATAGCTGACATAAAAATCATCGAGACTGGTTTGCAAGACAAAAGGAGCAGGTTCTGAGACAATAAATTGGGTTGCTAAGGCTGCTTCTTTCAGGGTTGCGTGGACCTTACGCCAAGGTAAATCATAACCGAGAGTGACTGTGGTTTGCAAAATTAAAGGCTGTTTGAATTCCCTTTGAGAGACACTAAAGTTAATCACATTGGTGTTTAACAGCGATGAATTAGGAATCGTGATAATTCTATTAGCTGGTGTGCGAATACGGGTGACTAATAATCCTTTTTCAATCACATCTCCAATAACATCACCAATAGAAATTTTATCTCCTAGTTGAAAAGAGCGGGTATAGATGAGGATAATTCCCCCCACCACGTTAGCGATAGCAGAGGTGGAACCCAAGGAAAATAGTACCCCTAAAAATACCGACACCCCCTGAAAAGCAGGAGAATTAAATCCGGGTAGATAGGGAAAAGCGATGACTATAGCTAAGGCAATTATCAGCAGTGACAGTAAATTATAGGTTGGTTTTGCCCAATCGGGATAGAAACCATTAATTACTAAATTTTCTCTTTCCAATCCAGTGAAAAATGGTTTAATTGCTCTCAACAGATAGTGAGTTATAAAAACAATTATCAGTATAATAAAAATATTGGGTAAATATTTTGCTATCTCTTGGGAAATAACTTCCAAAGCACTAAAAAAGTATTGCAGAAAACCATCACCAAATTTTCTAGTCCAGGGAAAAAGACGAAGGACAAAAGTTAAATAAAAATAGAGAATAGTTAAAATAATCAGAGTGCGGATAAATTGCAAAACTCTTAGGGAAAAAATTCCTATTGTCTGGGAACTAATAATCTCAAAATTTTGGAATACGACCCCAGGAACTAGGGAGGTGATTAATCTCTGAATCTGGGGAAAAACCCGCGAAGATATAAAAATTATTACCCAGAAAATTAAGACCGTGGCCAAGGTAGCACTTACCGTCAAAACTGCATCTTTGAAGAGGTTATCTGGTTGACGTTCTTGACGATAACGGACAATGGCTGCTTTCATCTTTGCCAAAGCTCGTTCGGCCAATACTTCTTGACTGACCGCGTGTAATTTGGCATCTTTAGAAGTAATAGTAGCAATAACCGTATCTCCCAAAATAATCGAAGGGTTTTTGTCTTCAGGATCGATTTTTATGGTTAAATCTTCAGGAGAAAGAACATCGTCATCGGCAATTTTTTCAATTCTGGCTGTAATCGATTTCGCTCTTTCTTGCGCTGAAAAAGAACCTATTCCCTGCCGAATAGTAAAAAGTTCTTGATTATCAAGCATGACGGGAAAAACTTCTCCCAAAGTTTCCAGGGGTGTTTCCTGTCCTTGTTTAGCAGGATTATTCTGGGCTGCTATCATGAGGATGGGGGATAAAGTCAGTAACAAAACTAAACAAAACAGCCCTAGGTAACGCCAGATTTTTTTCATCTTCTAAGCCACAATTGCACAGGAGCGATCGAGTTTAATACCTCTTTTTTTCATCGTAGCATGGAATAGTTCTGTGGATAACACCTGTTCCACCGGATAAATCCCGGCTTTTTGGAGTTTTGCCGCTAAGATTAATTCTGCCACGCTGCCAGTTCCCCAACCCGCTGCTTGGGCAGTGTTTTCGTGAACCATAGTCGCTTGATAAACTGCTTTTTGCTGCCCTTGCCATCCGGCGACTTTTGCTAACATTGCTACCCCAATTCCCGAAAATTTATCGGTTACTTCTGTCATGCGATAACTAACTTGGGAAAAAAACTCGATTCCCCGAGAACTTTCTACCCAAGCATCGGGGAAAATATGGGCAGTAATCCAAGTTAAATGATTATAAAAATCGGGAATAGAGCCAAATTTTGTGATGACATTTTGCACTTGAAAAGATTCAGCAAAAGTATAGGTTTCTGGCATATCAAACCAATAAACACCAGTTTTACCCAAAGGAGCGGGAAAGTCAATTACTTCTCTAGCAGTATAGGGTTCAATCTCTTGCCATTGTCCCTCAATCCAAGCTAAAAAAGGCTTTTTTAAGCCGAGAAAAGTAGTCCGCATTACGGTTAATCCTGCACCTCCTGAACCGGCTACGGCATAATTTAAACGGATCGTTTCTACCCTATCTAACTGTTCGACTCCCTCTCGCACTATACTATTAGAAATACCGGGAAAAATTCCCGTATTAACCACGGCAGTTATTCCCGCTTTTATCGCTAATTCTCGATAGGGGATTAACTTTTGATAAAAAGAACGATGATCACTAACATCAATATAATTGACTTTTTCTTCGATGCAAATTTTTACTACCCTGCCATCGCGATAATGAAAGGGACCGGCACAATGGATGACTAAATCACTATTTTTAATTGCCTGTCTAAGCTTGTCTATTTCTTCTAAATCCAAAGCCAAAAACTGCATTCTTGGCAGTAATTTAATGGCTTTTTCCTTGCGTCCTGTGATAATAATTTTAGCTGAAGTATGATTAATAATATCTAGGGCTACACTTTGACCAATGCGACCAGTGCCACCTAAAATTAAAACAGTTTTTTCCATGGCAACTATCAATAATGTTTGTTGCCCTAGTATAGCATCCTCTTGGCAATTTTGCCTATTTTCCAAGATGAAAAATTCAGAATAATCCCAACTTATTTAATGCGTCCGAGGGGCAAGAAAATGGTTAAAATCTCACCTTCTTCGGGTTTTTCACGCACAATAAATTTACCTCCCAAAGCTTGAAAAAGGTTTTTAGTCACCTTCATATTCAGGCTTAAACTACCCGTTTCTGGTTGAAACATTAAGACTTTTCCTAAATCTTTGAAAGTAAGATTAGGCGATTTTACCTGAGTTTGGAACTGCATTTTTAATTGATTTCCTGCCGTTGATATATGTACTTGCAACAGGCCACCACTAGCCATACTGCGAGTACATTTTTCCACGACTCCATTTAACATTTGATCCAATAAATTCGGGTCGCTAATTACCGAAGGCAATTTTTTCGGTACATTAACTTCTAAATTGACATTGCGCCTTTTAGCTTGTTTTTGCCACCGGGGAATACTATCTTGAAAGACTTTTTCTAGAGCAATTGGAATTAATTGAATCGGTTTATCCCCCAGAGGATTAATACCCAATTCTGCGGCTCGGAAAATTAATTCCATGCGCTGAATTTGTTCACTACATTCTAAATCGATTGTTTCTAGATATTTCTGCACATCTTCCGTTACTTTTGCCCGTTTTAATAATAATCGGGTAATGGTGCGAATGGTGGTTAAAGGGGTGCGAATTTCGTGGGTTAAAGCTCGCAATAACTCCAAATCACAACCCGATTCTAAATTAGAATTATCTTCCTTTGGCGGAGTGATTTCGGCATTGATAGGCGATTTCGTTTTTTTCAGGTCTAAATTAGGCTGGTTGGGTAAATTTTGCAGTAATTGGCGACTAAATTGGCTAACTAGACGATAATCTGGCGAGGGACTGCCATTAGCCTCGATAATTGCCTCTAAAGTCCCGATTTGGGGATAACGCAGATTAACTAATCGTTGCCGCAACTGCTGCCAGGCTTGCTGAGTGAGGACGGGATCAAAGGAAAATTGAAAAGAGGACAAACCCCACTGATCCTCGCCTAAAACCAGCAAAAGAGCGAAACTTTCGCTAAAAACAAGACAAAATCTTTCATTAGCAATCGGATCCGTTGGCAAGAGAGGCAATTCATGAATCTCCGTCGGGGAAATATCGGCGGCGGATTTTTCCTGAGAAGGCAATTGCAAACCCGGCCATTGTAAATGTTTTAAAGCTTTAACGGTAAAAACACCAAATTCAAAACCCGTTAAAGCCTTGCTTTCTCTGACTAAAGCCGTCGGACCGGAGAGAATTAAACCCCGACCGGCGGCAGCATTATTTTGGTTTTGTAATAAGATATTTTCTAAAGCGGCGATCGCTGCGAACCATTCACTTTCCGCTTTCAGTTGCGAGCGCTTGAGCCATTCCGATAAATTAGGATAAAAAGCATTGGGGGTGAAAGTTTCCCGGTCCTGATGGTCAGTCGGCGGGAAAATATCGCTTAATTTCGGTAAAGACCCCTTTAACATCGTCTTCATCACTGACTAGATACAAATTCCTTACCTAGAATAGTACCCCCGTTAATGCTCATCCCATAACGGTAAAACCGAACTCTATTAGCAGTGATATCCGCGTTTTTACCTAGGGCAGTTATCTTAATGGTGAGGTACAAAGTTTTCGCTTTGGGGAGTCGGTCGTCGATACCAAATTAGGTTACACTTCATCTTTAGTTGATCACCTATGCCAGTTGTGGGTTTAATAGCTCAATTCAACCTCGATAAGTCTGATATTTAATTACACCTCCCCACTTATGTATTTTTTTGTTACATTTAAGTATTTTTTGCCTATCTATAGTTATCATCGAATGAGTTAAAGTGTTCCCCAATTATTTCCCTAACTAACCAATCTTTGATCCCAAAACCTTTTGCCTTGACGTTAGGTCAATGGGAGGAATCATCGGGTCTTGGAGGGACTAACATAAATTATGACACTCGACAAACTTTTGAAATTAAGAGAAATTAGTTATTTAAACCAGTTCTTTATTAGATTATTTCTAGTGATTTCTTGTATTTTTGTCTTTTATTGCCTATAATTTTCCTCACTTTTCTAATTAACAAGGAGAATACAATCATGCAACCTCTCAACTTTTCTATTATCCAAGAAATCAAACATCAAGGAATTTGTGATGCTTCTGCAGCCACTGCTTTAGGAGAAAATAAATTTGTTATTGGTAATGATGAGGCGGATCCAGAATTAGGTAATATTCTCTGGATTTATTCCTCTCAAGAGTCGGGAAAAGCACTGGAAACAATTGACATTAATGGTTGGCTGAAAAACAATCCTAAAAATAAAGAAATCGACTTGGAGGGGGTAACTGTACTAAATGACATAATCTATTGGATTACTTCTCATGGCCGCAATAAAAATGCTGAACGAAAACTCCCTCGTCATCAATTTTTTGCCAGTAAAATTACCGATGACGGCTCTAGTATAGTTCAAGTGGGTGAGTCTTATACTCAGTTAGTCTTGCGCGATATTATCGAAGACTCTCAATTGGCTAAAATATTTGATTTCAAAACAGCAGAAACCAAAGCTCCCAAAGCTAAAGGTGGATTAAATATTGAAGGTTTAACGGCAACTCCAGACGGAAATATCTTAATCGGTTTTCGTAATCCTATACCAAACGATAAAGCTCTTTTATTAACTCTAAAAAATCCTGAAAGTTTAGTTATTAATTCCACCAATGCTCGGGCTGAATTTGGTGATCCTATCCTGCTAGATTTGGGAGGATTAGGAATTCGTAGCATTGAATTTTGGCCAGCTTTAGAAGTATATTTAATTATTGCCGGAGAATTTCATGGAGGCGATCAATTTGTTTTCTATACTTGGTCAGGAAAAAAAGAAGATGCACCAGAAAAGATAGAATCACTGCAATTCCCTGACGGGTTTCGTCCAGAAGCTTTGTTGTTTTATCCCCATTTCCCAGATCGCTTTCAGATTTTCAGCGATGATGGTACAATCGAGCGAGTTGGTAATACTCCCTGTAAAGATATTATCGATAAAAATAGTCCCGAAAAATATTTCCGCAGTATTTGGGTAAAAGTTAACTAATACCAATTATCACCCATAAAAACTACAGATCGAATTATCGAATTTAAGTTCCCCTTTTCCCCTTTTTCCCATTTTAAGGGAGATGCCGAAGGTAGGGGGATCGAACTCTTGTAGCCGGATTTTGGAGAATTGATATAATTAGCCATCCTTCTTAGTGGAACCTCAACAAAACCTAGAACAAAAATAGCTTTAAACCCATATAGGGATAAGCTTTAAGCTCAAAAAAACCGTTGATCACGTCTTCTCAATGGTTTTTTGTCCTAGAAGCTCTATTAACCTTTTTCTCTGATCCAGAGGACTTCTGGGTTCGCAAAGGGACAAAAAAGTGTGGAGAATCCTCCCATAATCGCTACAATTTTTCTAGAGGCTAAGTATTGCCCTCATTTAAGTTCTTTTGTACTCATTAAAAACCATGAAAATTCTTCACGGTACTTGGATTCCCCAATCAACGGATGAATTTATTCAGAAGGGTAGCTTTTATCTTTGGGGAGAAACTATCACCCCGAAAAAGAGTCGCACCACTGCTGATAATTATCATCCTTTTCAGTTAAGCAAAGAAGAATTAACTAGCTTTCTCACTGGAGAGTTAGGAATAGTTCAATCGAATTATAATCCTCTTAGTCGGCAATTTGTCCCCCGCTACTTTCTTTTACCTAGTCACGAGAATCAACCTTTACCCTCCTTAGAATTACTACGTTATCTAGAAAAAGAACCCCCAGAAAATAGCCAATGGCAATCTTGGCAAATTGATTGTTATCCCCTTAATCCTGTACTTAAACTGCTCAATGATCTGCACTTTATCTGTCTTGACAACTCCTCAGAGATTCAGTTAGGTGCAGATTTACTTTTTTGGTATCACTACAGTCAAGCTTTTAAAGAAATAATTCTCAAAGATAACTATATTCCTGCCTTTAAATATCGAGAATTAGCCACAGATAACAAGAAAAACGCAAACTTTGCCATCTACCCTCTTTGGGAAATTATATCAGCAACCTACGAAACCAATCTCGATCGCTATCTCGAATATCTTCCCCGCATTTGTCTTGCTGGTGCTGAAAATCCCCATGCTTCACCACAATTATACGATCCCAAAACCCTACTCCGGCACTTCTCCGAATGTCTCCTCAATGAAATTGTCACTAATACGGCAATTCCTGCCAGTTTTGATAAAAAAATTAGCGAGACAATTATAGGTGATTGCTTCTCTGTGACTAAGACTGCTGGATTTCTGCAAACCGCTGCCGCTTTAGAAAAATATCAACAGTGGCAAACTTGGAGACAGCAATTACTAGGAGACCAAAATATATCTAATTTTACCCTGGGTTTTAAACTAACCGAGGCCCCAGAAAATAATATTGAACAGTGGCAAATTACTTTTATCCTCATCTCTAAACAAGACCCCTCCCTGCGATTAGAATTAGACGAATATTGGTATGCAGTACCCGAAAATAGAACAAGCATACGAGCGCATTTTGGTCAAGATTTAGACAAAAATATTTTACTAAGTTTGGGTTATGCTGCCCGTATTTATCCCCCCATTTGGCAAGGATTAGAAACGGATAAACCGACGGGATTTTATCTCAACCTTACAGAAGCTTTTACTTTCTTAAAAGAAACTGCTTGGATTTTAGAAGATGCGGGATATAAGGTAATTATTCCCGCTTGGTGGACTCCCCAAGGTCGTCAGCGCGCCAAAGTTCGGCTAAAAACTACTTCTAAATCGGGCAAATCTACCCCCGTTAGTAAAGGGATTTTTAGTCTCGAAAACATCATTGAATATCAATATGAATTAGCCATCGGTGAAGAAACTATTACCCAAGAGGAATGGCAACAATTAATTAACACCAAAACACCCTTAGTTAAATTTCGAGGTCAATGGGTAGAACTAGAACAAAATAAAATGCAGCAAATGCTGGATTTTTGGCAGAAATATCAGCAGGAAAATCCTGAGATGAATCTGATTGAATTAATGAAAAAAGCTGCCGAATACCCAGAGGAAATTATTGTTGAAACCGATGATTTTTTGGGTTCTATGCTAGAGAAATTACAAAATCCTAGTCAACTAGAACCGATCGAAAATCCTCCCCAATTACAAGGAACGCTGCGGGAGTACCAAAAGCGCGGGGTTGCTTGGATTCAATACCTGGAACAATTGGGTTTAAATGGTTGTCTTGCTGACGATATGGGATTAGGAAAAACCCTACAGGTAATTGCTAGATTGGTTGGGGAAAGAGAGGGAGATAATAATGTTTTACCAACTCTGCTAGTCGCACCCACTTCTGTGGTGGGAAATTGGGCAAAAGAAATTGAAAAATTTGCCCCCCATCTTCAGGTTTTAATTCACCATGGTAGTAAGCGCTATCAAAATGAGAACGAATTTCAGACAGTAGCTAGTCACAAGGATATCGTCATTACTTCTTTTACCTTAGTTCGCAAGGATTTGAAATTATTTAACTCGCAATCCTGGCAACGTTTAGTAATTGATGAAGCACAAAATATCAAAAATCCTAAAGCGGCACAAACCAAAGCAATCTTGAGTTTATCTGCACAACATCGTCTCGCATTAACGGGAACTCCCGTAGAAAATAGACTGCTTGATTTATGGTCAATTTTTAACTTCCTTAACCCCGGTTATTTAGGCAAAGAAACTCAATTTCGTAAAGCTTTTGAAGTGCCAATCCAAAAACAAAATGATCGTCTCCAGTCCACGGTTCTCAAAAAATTAGTGGAACCTTTTATTCTGCGTCGGGTAAAAACCGATAAGCAGATAATTAAAGATTTACCTGACAAAGTGGAAAACAAACAGTATTGTAATTTAACTAAAGAACAAGCTTCTCTCTACGAAGTTGTCATCAAAGAAGTGGAAAAACAATTAGAAGAAGCGGAGGGAATAAAACGCAAAGGATTAATTTTATCTACCCTGATGCGCTTGAAACAAATTTGTAATCACCCGCGTCAATTTTTACAGGATAACAGCGCTTTTACTCCTGAGCGATCGCATAAGTTAGAGCGTTTGGGAGAAATGCTAGAAGAAGTAATTTTAGAGGGAGATAGTCTGCTAATTTTCACTCAATTTACTGAAATCGGTGACTCCTTACAAAAGTACCTCAAACAAACTTTTCGCTACAATACCTATTATCTTCACGGGGGGACTTCTCAACCAAAACGAGAACAAATGATCGAAGAATTTCAACATCCCGAAACAGAACCTTCCGTATTTATTTTATCCCTAAAAGCTGGGGGAGTGGGGATTACTTTAACCAAAGCAAATCATGTTTTTCATTTCGATCGTTGGTGGAATCCTGCGGTGGAAAATCAAGCAACTGATCGCGCTTTTAGAATTGGTCAACAAAAAAATGTTTTCGTGCATAAATTTGTCACTTTGGGAACCTTAGAGGAAAGAATTGATGAAATGATCGAGGAAAAGAAAAAGGTAGCTAATGCTATTGTTAGTAATGATGAATCCTGGTTAACGGAATTAGATAACGAAAGTTTTCGTCAGTTAATCGCATTGAATAAACAGACAATTATTTAATCGAGGTAAACCCATGAATAAATTTAGTAAAACTTGGTGGGGACAACGCTTTATAGAAGCATTAGAGGAATTTACCGACTCAGCGCGCTTGAGTCGAGGACGTTCCTACGCCAAAAATGATAAAGTCAAGAATTATAAAATTGACGGTAATTTAATTACTGCTCAGGTGAGAGGTTCCATTAATCCCTACTTTGGGGTTTACAAAGAACCTTTGTATAAGGTGAGTATCGAGATTAAACCAATTACTAAAGCAGAGTGGTCACAAGCTTTATATAATCTTGGTTCAAGAGCGAGTATGATCTCTAAACTGCTGCTCAAAGAAGTTCCCGATAATATTGATGAAGCATTTAGCGATCTGAATCTGCACTTATTACCCCACAGTCAAAAGGATTTTATCACCAATTGTTCCTGTCCCGATTGGGAAAATCCCTGTAAACATATTGCTGGAGTTTATTACCTCGTTGCTTCCCAATTAGATCAGGATCCTTTCCTCTTATTTGAATTACGGGGTATCTCTCGTCAAAAATTACTGCAAGAGTTAGCAAAAACTCCCCTCGGTAAGTTGCTTTCCTCCTCCATCCAAGAGGAAGAAATTCCTCTTAACCCGGTTACTTCCTATCACACTAAACCCGAAACCATACCAGCAGTAGAAACAATTGATCTCAAAGAATTTTGGCACTCCCATCACCGTTTACCCGAAAATCCTCAGTTAGTCAAAGCCGCAACTATTCCCGCAATTGTCATTAAAAAAGCTGGTGATTATCCGGCATTTTGGGATAAGGATACTTCCTTTATCGAGGTAATGGAAGAAATGTATCAACGGGTACGCAATAAAAATGCTGGTATGTTATAATTATGTAGGTGTTAAAAATTGTCAGACACCCCTCTTATTAAGAGGGTATTAAGGGGGGATTAAAAGTTTGAAAAAGCATTCTATTTTTTAAGACAAGCAGAATCTATGAACCAAGAATCTCTCAGCTTTGTCGATGGGAATGTCAAGTTAGCCGATCGCTTTTTAGTTTGTGGATTGGGTAGTCTCGGACAACACTGCGTCAAGTCTTTAAAAGAGTTTGGGGTTAGCGTCGTCGGTATCGAACTAATACAGCCTCCCAGTTGGGAAATTAATGATTTTCCCGATTTATTAGAGGAAATAATTATCGGTGATTGTCGTCAAAAAAACATTTTAGCAAGAGCGGGAATCGATCGCTGTCGGGCTGCTTTAATTGTCACCAGTGATGAGCGAATTAATGCCACCACTGCCCTAATTATTCGGCAATTAAATCCCCTTACCCGCTTAGTGGTGCGTTCTTCTAAAGATAATCTCAATCAGCTACTTAAGGAACGTTTAGGCAATTTTATCGCCTATGAACCCACCCAACTACCCGCCAATGCCTTTGCTTTAGCCACATTAGGCACAGAAACCCTCGGTTTTTTGCATCTCGACGGTCAGAAATTGCGGATTATCCAGAGACAAATTAGCCCCGAAGATGGTTTACTCGATCGCTTTTTAGGTGATTTAAATACCCCCACCCGTCGTCTGTTAGCACACACAGCCCCCGATGAACCTTTAAGGGCCGGATTTTATCAATGGTCCCCCACCACCACTATCGGGGCCGGTGATACCATTACCACCATCGAAACTACCTATCAAAACATCGATGCTGTCCGCCAGAAACCGTCAAATTCTCCCCAGAAGTTGCGGGATTTTTGGCAAAAATTGCTCAAAGAAATCCAACAATTCTGGCAATTGAGTTTTCAGCAGCAAATTCACCGGGTGGCTTTCATGTCAGTATTTATCATTATCCTCCTAGTAATTATCGGGACTTTTCTTTTCCATCTCTACGCTCCGAGAGCTTCCTTTATTTCCTCTCTTTCAGGAACGGCGATTCTTTTATTAGGTGGTTACGGTGATGTTTTCGGTGGCTCTAACCCCGAAGATTTAAATGCGGTTCCCTGGTGGATGCAGCTATTTAGTCTCTTTTTAACCTTAGCTGGAACCGCTTTTATCGGGGTTCTCTATGCCATTTTGACAGAAACTTTATTATCATCAAGATTTCAATTTATCCCTAACCGTCCCCCAGTTCCCCAACAGAATCATATCGTTATTGTTGGCTTAGGTCGAGTCGGCAGAGAAGTGGCTAATTTATTACTAGAAATGCAACAGGCGATCGTCGGGGTCAGCTTAAATAGGGATTTTGATGCAACTATCCTGCCAAAAATGCCCCTGATGACGGGAAATATCGAAGAATCTTTAAAAAATGTCAATTTAGATAGGGCTAAAAGTATAGCGATTGTTACTGATGACGAAATCCTCAATTTAGAAGTGGCCCTAACCACCCGCAAACTCAACCCCCAAAGCTACTTAGTCATCCGCACCACCGACGACAACCTTAGTCAACAATTAAGTCAAATTCTGCCCCGCTCTCACATTTTAGGAACCAACACCGTGGCGGCAGAAGCCTTTACGGGGGCCGCTTTCGGAGAAAATATCATCTATCTGTTCCGTTGGGCGCAAAAAACGATTCTGGTGACAGAATACGAGATCGAAGCTGGGGATACTCTCAATGGTAGCTCGATCGGGGATATTGCCTACGGTTATCGAGTCGTGCCGATCCTACACCAACGAGAACGGCAAGCCCCGAAATTAATGCCCGAAGACTATCTCAACTTACGCATCGGCGATCGCATTGTAGTGCTGGCCACTATCAACGGACTGCGACGGGTGGAACAGGGTCGTCGCACTCCCAAAACTTGGCGCGTGCGGGTGGAAAAAGCCTTTAACCGCAATATTGCCGCAGAAGCACCCACCGTGATCAGTCGTTTTTCTAATTGTCCCCTGAAAACCGCCAGCGATCTCATGGAAAATTTGCCGGCGACTCTGGGCGCCCCCCTCTACGAACAGCAGGCGATTCGATTAGTTTCCGAGTTAAAAAAAATTCAAGTTCAAGCATTGGCCATTCCGATTAATCCGAAATCGGGGTAAATGGGAGTTATCCTTTTTTTGTCAAACTAGAAGGCTCTCTTGGTCTTTTTTTATGCAGTTAAAGTGATAGTAGCCTTGGCAGTTTGTCCGGAATCAGAAGTGGCAGTAATAGTAATTGTATCCCCAGCATTTCCTTGTGCAGGTGCAGTGTAGGTAAATTTGGCATCAGTGGTGTTTTTATCAATTTCACCGCTGTCTGGCGGTGAGATTGTGATGGTGTAGTTACCAACGGGATTAATGGTAAATTCTTGGATTCCATTTAATGCTAAAGCTGCGCTAGAGGGAGCGATCAGAATCGTTGGAGGTAGTCCCTGTCCAGTGGAACTAGCCTCTACAGTTACTTTTTTCTCCACTTGATTAATTAAATCGGGAATAAGACGTTCGCTAAATCCAGCCACAAAAGCCATTGTCAAAAGTCCATATAAATAGATGCCATTCCGATTATCTTCAGTGCCACCCCGAATTTCTAAGGGAGAAATATTAGAGTTAAGAATTAGTAGAATAAAGAAGGCAAAACTTCCCCCTAAAATGGGCTTAGTTAGACCAATTATAAATGGCAAGAGGTCATCGTCATATTTTTGGTTTTTGGGATTATCAAAATCTTGCAAACGAGTTAGAAGGCTAACTGCTCCCCCTAAAGTGCCTGTCATCAATATCAATATCAAGAGTCTAAAATTTCCAGCTTTGTCCTCAGTATTTTGGTTACTTTTACCCTCAGTATTTTGGTTACTAGAATTTATGATTGGAGGTAAAGACATAAGCAAATCTTTCACTGGAAGGGAGTTCATAATACCCCAATTCAAAGGGAGAGCTAACACTAATCCAATTAAAACTTTTGTAGGTATTTTGAAAGAATGGAACAGATTATCTCTGAATTCGGCTAGACGAGTCCAAAAACCTGTCTGGGTTTTTCTTAATCCCGTTCTGGCGGCATAGCGTAATTTTTGTGCCAGAATAATATTAGGTTTACCTATTAAAGATTTAATCGCAATTTCTCCGGCATCTACCACCGACTTTACTTGCATGATATCACCAGGTTTTGAAATGTTCATGAGTTCTACCTGCGCTATCCCTAGTATTGTAATTAATCTGGCTAATTCTCCCTGTACTTCCCGGTCTAATTCTTGAGGGAATCCCGCTACTTGTTCTTTGGTTTTTTCCAGCAAAATGTCAATTCTTTGATTTAGTTTGATCACGTCATCTCTAGCTTGAATTTCATTGATTAAATCGTCTAAATTTTGAAATAAAACACTTGCTTGTTGTAGTTGTGCAAAATTATTTTTAAATTCCTTAATTAACTTTTCAAAGTCTTCATCTACTGAACTATATTCAGATAATTTTTCCTTCAGTTCAGCAATCAAAGACTCATTTTTCTGTTGTAATTCCACAGTCGTGGAAAATTTAACCAAAGTATCTTTAATTTTTGTTTGCCAAGCAGTTAGTTTTTCCTTAAGTCTTGGCAAGTTTGCATCGTTAGCATTAGCATCGAATAGAGTCGTAATTGTTGCAACTAAACTATCAGTTTCTTGGCTTAAAGTATCAAGAGGAGTTTCTGAATTTTTGCCCGTAGATAAAAGGTTGATTGTCTCCACAAGCTGATCTGTATGAGCTATTATTTGTTTGTCTAATTCTTCTCTGCTAGGTAAAGGGTCTGAAAAAGTTAATCCACCTAGTTTTTGAATAAGTTCATCTCTTAAATTATTAGTCTCTTGAGTGATTGTTTTGGCTTCTGTTTGGTAACTAGCAAGGGTAGCTGATTTATCCTGACTAAATTTATTTTGGGTTTCCAGAATAAATTGATTAATTTTTTGTTCGATAGCAGGATTTAGATTAATCATGATTGTCTTCTCCTAAAAAAAATCTGAGGATAAAAAAACTGCATTATTTCCCGATACTCCCTACTTAACAATTTTGCTTAACTCAGAAGTTGATCCAACTTAGCGAAGAATTGATGAACATCTTCATGAATTTCATCAGATTTCATGTTAGTGGCGACGATTTCACGGGTCAATTCTAAAGATGGAACAGATGCTAAAGGAAGTTGACAAGATTTAAGCCTTTGAAAAAGAGAGTCCTTATTTTCAAACAATAGCTTTTTCCCATCCACAACTTGAAAAATATTTGCTTTGACATCTCTCCAAGATTGATTTCGAGGCAGGGTAAGATTTTCGTTATCAAAAAACTCCCTAATTATTTTTTGAACTGGAGAGAAAAAAATATCTTGGTCGTTAAAACCGCCGGTTTGTTGAGCTGCTCTCATCCAAGCATCGGGAACTAATAAATAATTCTCAATATTTTTTCGTCGCCATTCATATAATGATTGCTTCGGATCATTTGCTTCTGGGTGGAAGGCCTGATCGTCATCATCATAATCAAACAATACCAACCTTTTCGCCGATGGAATTATTTGTTTAATCCCGTTAAAATGACGATCAGAATCTTCTTTCATTTTCTTCTTATTGCCGCCTCCCATAACCCGACAACAAACCTGATTCAATTTATCCTGCCTTCCTAAAGAAGTGGCAAAACCTCGTAAAAGACGCCCATCTGTTTCTCCTTCAACATACAAAATAACGGGATAATTACGTTCCGAAAGCTCTGTTATCTCTGAGTTAGAAACATCAGCCATCGCTGTTAAAATCGCTGGTGTAGCTTCCACTCTTTTAGGAATTCTATCAAGTAATGAGATAATTTGCCGAACGTCAACCCCTCTAATAAACTCTTCTGCGTGGGTGGCAATAAGAAATTGAGTATTTCTCTCGATCGCCTTTTGATTTTTAAAATAATCTAGAATCTCTCTTTGCAAGTTAACATGAAGATGAGCATCGGGTTCATCCAGTAAGATAGTAGTAGGTTTATAACCATAAAAAAATGCCAACAAGGTTAAAGTTTGATGGAAACCGCTGCCAGCAGATATAATGTCATAGGATTTGCCCCCCTGTTTATATTCGCAGATTATTTGGGTGTCCACTCCTCGTTCGTATTGAGGGTCTTTTAAATCAACGTTAAACCAGTTTTTGACAACCTTTTGAATTTCACTCCAATCCTTTCGATTTTCTTGCCAAACTCGCAGCAGTAAATTTCTTAATATACTTCCGGGCTGCGCTTTTCCCACTTGTTTTCGCAGCGGTCCGTCATCACGCCATTCTTCATTGGGTTCTAATCCCGAAAAGGGTGGAACGTAAGCAATAATAGGTAAAAGAGAAGGGGAGTGATTTGACTCTCCTTCTAATTCACGGAAATGTTCCCATCCTTCCGAAGGAATTGCGTAGATAGTTTGAGGAGAACTATATCGTAGTTTAACCCCCAAAGAGCATGGTTTTGGCCCAGAAGATTCCGCTATCCAAGTAACATCAATTTCAATGAGAATAAACTCTTGCTTTTTGGAACCATCTACTTTTGGATAGTGGCGCTCGGTCTTCTCTCGCCACAAAAGATTAAATTCTGGAACGGGAAGGGCTGTAAAGTTGGGAAGGACAACTTGTTTGCCGGTCTTTCCCCCCCGTTTCGCCCGCCGGAACTCCTCAATACAGAACTGCCAGATCGCTAAAGCCTGTAAGATGGTGCTTTTACCACTGTTATTCCGTCCAACTAAGAGATCGAAGAGAGCAAACTCGTAGGTTTGTTCCTTGATACTCTTGAAATTTCTCAGGGTTAGCTTGGTTATCATCGATCTGGTTAGGCTGTCGGCATCTTCATCTTAAATTATGCAAGTTAACATCGCTCACTTTCCCAGACCCCATTTTTAAGGACAAAAGATAGATCGGGACTAACTCATCTCTCCAGCTAGGGCAACGAAAACGATCGCGCTTTTCGGTTCAGGGATCGGAGGGGAGTCGATCGCCTAGATTAGCACTCAAGCCCTAAGAGTGCTAAATTAACTATAAGGAGTCCTATTACAACAGCGATACCATGTCCAAAATCATTGCCTTTAAAGATGAATCCCGTCGCGCCCTAGAAAGAGGTGTCAACGCCTTGGCCGATGCGGTAAAAATCACCCTCGGTCCGAAAGGACGCAATGTCTTGTTAGAAAAGAAATACGGCGCCCCCCAGATCGTTAATGACGGCATCACCGTCGCCAAAGAAATCGAATTGTCCGATCCCCTCGAAAACACCGGGGCGAGATTAATTCAGGAAGTAGCGGCAAAAACCAAAGATTTAGCGGGAGATGGCACCACTACCGCCACCATCATCGCCCAGGCTTTAATTAAAGAAGGTCTGAAAAACGTTACCGCCGGGGCCAATCCCGTCGCTTTAAGACGCGGACTAGACAAAACCATCGCCTATCTGGTGGAAGAAATCGCCGCCGTCGCTAAACCGATCGCCGGAGATGCGATCGCTCAAGTGGCCACCGTTTCTTCCGGCAACGATGAAGAAGTGGGACAAATGATCGCCACCGCCATGGAAAAAGTCACCACCGATGGCGTAATCACCGTGGAAGAATCGAAATCCTTAACCACGGAATTAGAAGTAGTAGAAGGGATGCAGATCGATCGCGGTTATATCTCTCCCTATTTCATCACCGATCAGGAAAGACAGATCGTCGAGTACGACAACCCCCTGATCCTGATTACCGATAAAAAAATCAGTGCGATCGCTGAATTAGTCCCCGTCCTCGAAGCCGTTGCCCGTCAAGGTCGTCCCCTATTAATTATCGCCGAAGATGTGGACGGCGAAGCCTTAGCCACTCTAGTGGTCAACAAGGCCCGGGGAGTCCTAAATGTCGTCGCCATCAAGGCCCCCAGTTTTGGGGAACGTCGCAAGGCGGTTTTACAAGATATCGCCATCCTCACCGGCGGTCGTCTGATTTCCGAAGAAGTGGGCTTAAGTCTTGACACGGTTAGCCTCGATCTGCTAGGGCAAGCGGCAAAAATCACCCTAGAAAAAGACAATACAATTATTGTCGCCTCCGGGGACAGCCGCAATAAGGCCGATGTGCAGAAACGTCTCGCCCAACTGAAAAAACAGTTAGAAGAAACCGATTCCGAATTCGATCAGGAAAAATTACAGGAACGCATCGCTAAATTAGCCGGCGGTGTGGCCGTGATTAAAGTCGGGGCAGCCACAGAAACCGAACTCAAGGATCGCAAACTCCGCATCGAAGATGCCCTCAATGCCACCAAAGCCGCCGTGGAAGAAGGTATCGTCCCGGGCGGTGGTACAACCTTGATTCATCTGGCCTCTAAGGTGAAGGCTTTCAAAGCTTCTTTGACTAACGATGAGGAAAAAGTCGCCGCCGATATCGTCGCTAAAGCCCTAGAAGCCCCCCTGCGTCAGTTAGCTAATAACGCCGGTGTGGAAGGCGATGTGATCGTGGAAGGTGTGCGCGATACCGCTTTTAGCGTCGGTTACAATGTCCTCACCGGCAAGTACGAAGACTTAATCGCCGCCGGAATTATCGATCCGGCTAAAGTGGTGCGGTCAGCCGTTCAAAACGCCGCTTCCATCGCTGGTATGGTCTTAACTACGGAAGCCCTCGTGGTGGAAAAACCCGTTAAAGAAGCCGCAGCCCCCGATATGGGCGGCATGGGCGGCATGGGTGGCATGGGCGGCATGGGTGGCATGGGTGGCATGGGCATGATGTAATTCCTAATGCCGTCTGGCCCCTGAAAATAATCTCATGCAATTGAGCCAATCTGTCCCTTTTCTCGTTATCGTCGGCATTAGGGGCAGGTTTTTTTTCCTCGGGAAAAACTTTTTCAGCAGAACCTGCTTAATCTATCCTTTGCATTAGTCCAGACACTACACTAGAAAAGAAGGATTATTCCCAGAAATCATGACACTGCTGACGGTTCGATCGCTCAAAAAAGACTTCGGTATCAAGGAAATTCTCAAAGATGCGAGTTTTAGTCTCGATGATCGCGATAAAGTCGGCCTGATCGGTACGAATGGATCGGGAAAATCGACCCTATTGAAAATGATCGCCGGATTAGAAGCGATCGATGGTGGCGAAATTCAAATCAATTCGGGGATGAAAATCGTCTATTTACCCCAGCAACCCGATCTAGACAATGATAAAACGGTTTTAGAGCAGGTTTTCGCCGATAGTGGCGAAAGTATGACTTTAATTAAGGAATACGAGGAATTGTCCGATCGCCTTGTCCATGAGCCAGAAAATCTGGATACTATTATGGAGCGTTTGTCAAGGGTTTCGCAACAAATTGATAAACTTGCCGCCTGGGATTTAGAAACTAACGCTAAAGTTATTTTAAGTAAACTGGGCATCGATAATTTTAATGCTCGCGTGGGAGATTTATCGGGGGGATATCGCAAAAGAATCGCCATCGCTACCGCACTTTTAGCCGATCCTGACTGTTTATTGATGGATGAACCCACAAACCATTTAGACGCGCTTTCCGTGGAGTGGTTACAGAGTTATTTGTCCCGTTTTCGGGGAGGATTATTATTAATTACTCACGATCGCTATTTTCTCGATCGAGTGACTAATCGCATCATTGAAATCGATCGGGGAGATTTATCTACTTATTCTGGTAATTATGCCTATTATCTAGAAAAAAAAGCTTTAGCGGAAGAATTGATCGCCAGTAGTCAACGCAAACACGCGGGAGTTTTACGACGGGAATTAGAATGGTTATCCCGGGGACCAAAAGCGCGCAGTACCAAACAAAAAGCGCGGATCGATCGCATTCAAGCAATGGGGACTAAGGAATTTAAACAGGTGGAGGGAAAAGTCGATATTGCCACCGCAGGAAGACGCATCGGCAAAAAAGTTATCGAAGTAGAAAAAATCTCGAAAGCTTACGGCGATCATACTTTAATTAAAGATTTTACCTATATTTTTACCCCCGAAGATCGCATCGGTATTATTGGCAGTAACGGGGTAGGAAAATCTACTCTCATGGATATTATTACCGGGAAAACTCTCCCCGATTCAGGCACGGTTGACATCGGTTCCACTATTCATATTGGTTACTTCGATCAACAATCCGATGATCTCAATATCAACGAAAATCAAAGAGTGATCGAATATCTGAAAAGTGTGGCCGAATTAGTCAAAACCCTAGACGGCAGCGTGATCACCGCTTCCCAGATGTTAGAAAAATTTCTCTTTCCTCCCGATCAACAGTATGCACCAATTTATAAACTTTCTGGAGGGGAAAGAAGACGCTTATTTTTACTACGAGTTTTGATGAGTGCGCCTAATGTTTTAATCTTAGATGAACCCACCAATGATCTCGATGTGCAGACTTTAGCAATTTTAGAAGAATATTTAGAGGACTTTAACGGTTGTGTGATTGTCGTTTCCCATGATCGCTATTTTCTCGATCGAGTAGTTGATACTATTTTTTCCTTTGAAACCGGGGGTAATATCCGTCAATATCCGGGTAATTATTCCCTTTATCTCGATCAGAAAAAAGAGGAGGAGGAACCAAAAGAAAAAAAAGTCACCCCAAAAACTGTTAAAGCTTCTCCGTCACCCGTCAATAAGAAAATCTCTTTTAAAGAGAAAAAAGAATACGAAGATATCGAGAAACAAATACCAATTTTAGAAGCAAAAAAAGCTGAAATTGAACAGGTACTTTATGGAGAACCCCTAGAAGATTTTACCAAAATAACCGCTCTGACCGAAGAATTAGCTCAATTGAGTCAAAAAATTGATAATTTAACCGATCGCTGGTTAGAATTAGCGGAAAAATTAGGCTAGGATAATCCCTATTTTCCCGATCAATTTAGTTAAAAATGAGTGATAATTTCTGGTGAATCATCCTCATCCATGACCAGATCTACCGACTCCACCCGCAAGAGGGCCAAATTATCGTTAACCACCCCTTGAAGATAGATTTCCCCCATCCCTTCACCCCCCAGATCGATCGAGCCGAAAACTTGACCGGTTTTGGTATTAAAATTAAACTGAAAATAATTAGCCGAGGAAATTCCCTGGCTGACATTATCGTATTTAGCGATCTCTTGACCACTGTTATCATAAAAAGATACCTGAAAATTTTCTAAAACTCGCATTTTTCCCGAACCTTTTTCCGAAAAGATAGTCGGGGCCGTTTTTTCATCATAACTAAAAGAACCTTTAGCTGTATAGCCTTGATTTCCCAACCATTGAAAATCGATCGTCACTGCTAAAACCCCTTGGCTATTCATGTTAGCAACTAAAAGCCAAGCTAATAGTAAAGTCAATATTATCTTTTTCATTAGTCGGTTATTTCATTTACAGCAGTTATCCTAATGGTGAGGTAGGAACAAAATCGGTAAAACCCCAAACCCCACACCCTGCCACCAGGAAAAACCTTTTCAGCAGACCCTATTATAGCAAAGGGATTGCTACTTGCTTCCAATTAAGTAGGGAGGCACAATTATTTGTAGGATGGGTTAGCGGTAGCGTAACATAATCGGGAGTTGGGTTTCATGCTTCAACCCAACCTACGTTCATCTTATATTTAATTCCACCCACCTACTTAGTCACTGATAACTGATAACTGAATAGAGTTTGTCAGCGAAACGTTTTTTTGTCTTAAAGTCCAGAAAACGGGTTTCTCCGAGAAACCCGTTTTCTAGGTTAACTTCGGGAAAAAAGAAGTATAAAAACGCTTCAAAATACTCGGTTAATGCTTCTTTCCAGGGTTCATCATAATTGGCGGTTGTTTGGTTCATCAATTAGGGTGATAGTTTTAATTGTTCTCCGCTTCTGGCTAAGAGTTTTAAGGTGAATGGGTGGACAATGCCTACCCTACGGCAAGATTTTCTTATTGGATTCTTGCCAAAGACTGCTTAAATTCTGCGAGAGAATTAGCAGTAGCTGCTAATTTTAGTAGCTCTTCTAAGATAGTAGGGTTAGTGATTTTGCCGATTATCTCTTCAATTTCTGAAGAAATCTGTCCAAACCGCACAGTTAAAACTGTTTTTATGGCATCACGGCTTTTTTGTAACGCTCCAATTTCCTTACCAATTTCCTTGCCTATTTCTTTACCAATTTCCTTACCGCGTTCTATCCCTCGTAACTCCATATTACTCATTAAAGGCATGGTTCTTTCCTCCTCAAATTGTTTGATTTTACTCTCTAAACTTGACTGCAATTCAGGGGA
>NZ_SFBZ01000312.1:0-5151 GCF_007095495.1 Microcystis sp. M_QC_C_20170808_M9Col
AGGGGTCTCAAGCTCCCCCTAACGGCCACCGAGAAAACCTTCACCAGCTAAGTATTTTTACTCAAGTCTCTGGAGGGGGACAGCTTATGTGACAGTTGAGGGTGCGGAATGTGGGTTATCAGATAATGCCAGAACTTAATTTAATGTATCCTGAATCAGCAATTAATCTGCTCCAAATTCTCAAGGCAATGGGTCAGCTAATTTTAGAGATATAAATTAGGACTCAAGCAAGCTATAATCTCTTAGGTTTTGACTGTCTATATAGGGAATTAAAAGCGTCTTGAATAATCACCACTATCTAAAACTCCTGAGTCGAAAATAAACTTAATTAAGTTGTCGATTTAACGAGAATGAATTAGTTGATGCTTGCTCAACATCTAACCAAGACTCGATTACAGAATTAACCACAGCAGCTACGCAGGAAATCGCTACACTATTACCCGTTAATTTTCGCATAGTTTGATAACTGCCGACAATTTGATAATCATCGGGAAAACCTTGTAAACGTAGCATTTCTCTTTCTGTTAAGCGTCTTTTCCCATCCACTAACAAATAATTATAGGATGCTCCTGCTCGCAAGGCACAGGAATAGGGATAAGCACTGACATTACCTCCTTTATTTTCGTGCCAGATAGTCGGTTCACCATAAGGTTTTTTTCCCTCTCTTTTCAGCAGGCGACTTTTTTGAATTTTTTCGGAAGCATAATAAAAATCCGAGACATTTTCCTCTAAGATTTCTGTTAAACTTGTTCTAGATAAAGCTGGTTTTGGCCAGATAAAACGCCGCGCTTCTCGGAAACCAACGATAAAAATTCGTTCCCGTTTTTGCGGTAAACCAAAATTAAGCGCATTCAAAACCCGATAATCGGTATAGTAATCTAAATCTTGCAGAGTATCGAGAATAACTTGCAAGGTTTTTCCCTGTTGATGTCCCTGCAATTGCTTGACATTTTCCAGAATAAATGCTGCGGGTTGTTTGGCTTTTAAAATACGAGCAATCTCAAAAAATAGCGTGCCTCTGGTGTCTTCAAACCCCTTTAAATCACCACAAATACTAAAGGGTTGACAGGGAAATCCCGCCATTAAAATATCGTGATTGGGAATATCTAGGGCAGCAATTTCGGTAATATCTCCCCGGGGTTGGTCGCCAAAATTAGCGTGATAAATTGACCGAGCATCTTTATCTATATCACAGGAAAAAACACAATCAGATTCTAAGTTTTTTTGGCGACAAACTTGTTCAATCGCCACTCGAAACCCTCCCAAACCACAAAAGAGGTCAACAAAACGAATTTTTTTACTATCTTTCAGGAGATTCATTGATAGTTGAGATTGTAGCGATAGGGATATTCTCTTTGATTTTAACTTATTATACTTTCACCAAAGAGCGGACGGTAAATATTTCATTGGCCTGTAGGGGTTTAATCGCCGAAATTGGCACAGTAACTACTGAAATTGACTCACCGAGAGCGTTAAAAACCTCTAAAATTGCTTCCATTTCGCCATTGCTAGGATGGGGGATTAAATCCACTAAGAATAACAGAATTATATAATTTGAAATTCATCCTGTTTAAGATTTTGAATTGATTCAATCTTGGAAACTTCTACAGCGATAACTGTATAGGCTTTTCCCTGATTATTTAACACTTCTAAAACATAGCCATCCTCGTGGCCTTCGGGTCGAGGACAATAATCCACGATAATCGCGTGAGTGCCACGAGACAAATTAGATTCTGGCAAATCTTCGGTTAATTGAACTTCGGAAAACATATCAAATTTCATAGTCTAACTCTTTTAATCTGGTAATAAAGTCACAAATCTTGTTTCTTTCGTAAGTGAGTCGATAATCCAATAAGTAGAGACTCGTAAGTTTATCCCGTTCACCCCTTGTAAAAGTCCTTTAATTTCATAAATATCACCGAACTTTGTTGGTTTATTTAAGGTGGCCTCGTTGAGAAGAATACGTCTTAAATCTTGTTCCAATACCTGCCAGTTGTCTAAATTATATCCTGCTTGTGCCAGAAAGCCTGATTTATCATCTTTGGGTTGTAAAACTAGCAAATACCGGGTTAATTTAGCTGGTGGGATTGTCGCATTGGGATTTAAATAAGGCATTTATATTGTAATTTAGCCAATTTCTTTATAGACTTCTATAAAATAGATTTTACAGTATATGCGGGCAGTATTGCCAGGCTTTTTCTTTGTCTAGGATTTGATCATTTTCAACTTCTTCGATGAGTTTTCCTAGTCCGTAATCCTCCAGGATTTCTTCGATTTTTTCAAATTCAGCAATGGGAATCTGAACAGCAATCGGCTTTTGATCTTTGTCTAATACATAGTTTTTGGTAATTTCTAGCATTTGGTTTTCCCTCCGATACAATTCTTAAAAATTGGCTGTAACCTTTATATGTTACATTTTACAAGTCTCGACGCGAGAGAAGAGACATCGTTTTTCGCCAAATACAAATAAGGGAGGTGTCCTAGGGGTGAAAAAAGGTCAAAAGTAACATCCCTGTAGTATATCCAGTTATTATTCACTCGCCAGCCTACTCTATCTCCGAAAGCGTTCCAGATTTTCTCATCATACTCCCGCGTCCCACCGAGTTTGCGGTAGATTTTCGCCTGTACGGAAAAACCAAAGCGACCGCCACTATATTTAACCCATAATTGGTCAATGGTTCGCAAATCCTCGCAGGGAAAATAATCGATATCCTCTTCCCGTAGCCATCCTTCTGACCTTCCATTGGCTACCTGTAGCATCACTGTTGCGGTTTCCTGGTCCGCTTGCTTCCATTGCTGTTGTTCCAGCAAATCCCCTAGCTTCCTGTAATCGCCTCTTAGTTTGATTTCTGGCGGTGGTGAGGGTTTCGGGGGTTCTGTTATCGTTTTACAAATCTCGACGCGAGAGAAGAGAACTGCCACATACTTATCATCTCCTGCGAACAAATCCCACGAACGACCCCACGACACATACCCTGCAATAAATTCACCCTTAGGCGTCGCCAAAACCATCGGATATACGGGGAGGTGTCCCGGTGGTGCTTTTAGGTCAAAAGTAACATCTGTGTAGTATATCCAGCTATTATTCACTCGCCAGCCTACTCTATCTCCGAAAGCGTCCCAAACTCTTTCATTATACTCCCGCGTCCCACCGAGTTCGCGGTAGATTTTCGCCTGCACGGAAAAACCAAAGCGACCGCCACTATATTTAACCCATAATTGGTCAATGGTTCGCAAATCCTCGCAGGGAAAATTATCGATATCCTCTACCCGTAGCCATCCCTCTTTTGTTCGATTGGCTACCTGTAGCATCACTCTCGCAGTTTCTTTGTCCGCTTGCTTCCATTGCTGCCGTTTTAATAAATCTTCTAAGTTTCGATAATCGATTCCTTTGGCGCTTTTTAGTTCGATTTCTGGCGGTGGTGCGGGTTTCGGGGTTTCTGTTATCGTTTTCGCCGACTCGCGATTTATCGGTTCCGTTTTAGGGGAAGGTGGGACGGGTTGTTGTGCTAATTTTCGATTAATTCTGTCGTAATCTTGCCAGTATTTAGGTCTGGTTGTATCCAAAGCCAGAACTCGTCTCATCAACTGTCGCGCTTCCTCTAGCTTTCCCTCCACTTCCAACTCTAAAGCTTCCACTCGCAATAACTCTATATCGGGAGTCTTTGCCTGTTTCGGTAACAGAATCAGATGATTTTTATAATGCGGTTCGACAATAGAATGGGTTCTTCGTTACTTGGTATGGTTCGATAGGGTGGCATAAATCGACTAAATCTTTATCTGGCAAGAGATTTAATTGATTAGTGCGCTCCAGATCGCAAACAATTGACAAAAATCGCAGTAATGTCTGTTTCTATAAGGGTTTCATCCCTTATAACCCCGTCCATTGCATAAGACAAACCGAAGAACCATAGAATGGAGGGTTTGCGGGGGTTTGTTGTGTTGTCGGTTGATTTCTGGAATCCTTTCGCGGAGACGATTACAGAGTCTTTCTACCGTAGCGCAGTTATTTTCTCCTTGGATTCGTAAAGCCTCTAGAAGTGAATAGGTAAAGGAACCCTGTTGTAGTTCGGGAATTTCGTAGGATTCCTCCGTCGGACTACAGGAAGCGATGGTTATCACTCCCTGTTGCTTTTGCCAGCCTACGGATTTATTTCTAAAATCGTTCTCGTTGCGACAGGCATCGAGAAAGAGAATGATATTATCCGCGCCACATCTCCGTAAACGTTGGGTAACGTAATTGAGGGAAATGGTCGTCTGTTCGATTAAGGTCGGGTGTCCCTCGCTGGGAACGAGGTAATCCTGTCCCTGATGGCGTAATCCGTGGCCACTGAAGAAAAACCAGAAATTATCGCCGGTTTCCAAGCGTTGCGACTCGAAAAAGTCGTGCAGGAAAGCCATTAGGTTTGTGTACGTCGGTTTCGTCTCCTGTTGGGAACCATTCGGCGCGGTTATTGGGTCAGACTCATCGGTAAACAGGAAAACTTCCTCAAAATTAATTTCGTCACGACAATAACGCGCCATCTCTACCGCGTCCTGCTTGGCACATTTGAGCGGTTTCAAGCGTTTGTATTGATTTATCCCGATAAATAATCCCCAGTTCGCCATTAGTCTGCGGTCGGTGTGTTTTTCTCGTCTCGCTTGAATTTTAGGGTTAATCCGCCTTTAGTGCCGGTCTTAATCCCCGTCCCTAATAATTTTACTTCACCTTCTCCGGTAATCTCTACGCAAAGCTCTACTTCATCGAGTTTAAAACCGGTTTGTTGGTTGACCTGTTTCTGTGCTTGATTGAAGACTTTGCCGATAAGCTGGAGAAAATGGGATAGTTCTGTCTCTAGCTTCTCTATGCTCACTTTTACGCCACGAGTCGCAGCTTCGGTGATAGTTTTCCCCTCGTACCAGGGATTGTCATAGGTGTCGTTTCCTTTCGCATCCGCATCTTTATCGGGGGTGACGGGGGTATCTTCTGCGGTGATAATCCAAATGGTTTCTTCTGGCATAGCGCTCTCGTTTTTCGGCAATGGTTCTCCTTTATCCCACATTCCGCACCCTAAGTGTCACAACGTCTCGAAAGAGGAAGGAGCGTGAGTCAAAATACTTATCTAGAGGAGTGAGTTGGCGGCAAGCTGCCGGCAACTAAGCCGAAAATTT
>NZ_SFBZ01000313.1:0-4917 GCF_007095495.1 Microcystis sp. M_QC_C_20170808_M9Col
TAGGGCTAATTGTGCATCTGCTGGGCAAACAAATTAGCCTGTAATTCAGAGCCGGCAATCGTTTTGACGATTTAGATAAAATTTTCAATGTGACACTTTAGGGTGCGGAATGTGGGATCGAAGCGAATATCGCCCAATTCTCGCCCATTCTGCCCATAGTAGCGCACCAGCCAGTAGGTGAGATGAAATAGTTCCTCGATCAGGTGCAGGGAGTCCCGTTCACTGATGGGGCTGCCATGGTGGGCGGCGTTGTTGCCGACTTTGTGGATGGTGCGAATTTTGCCGAAAAGTCCTGGTTTAAGGTTATCTTTAAAGGTTTGCTCGTGGATAAGAGCGCCTAGGCTATTGTCCCGGGGCGGTTGCAGGTAGGGGTCGTTTTCATAGAGCCAGCAGACCATTTGCTCTAGGACAAAACGGGTATAGAAGCAACTGGCCCGGGGGTTGCTGAAGACTAATCCCTCCGCTTGGCTGGCATGATCGTAGATTGTCGGGAATTGATCTCGCAGGAAGGAGAAGTTTGAGTCCATATTGCGCTCCCCAGTCTATAACTTTATTATACTAAATCCGTTGAGTACAGGCTAGTTATGAGGAGAGGCAAAAGGCAAGAGGCAAAAGGCAAAAGGGAATAAATAATCAGTTTTGAATAACTGGATTTAGTATTATTCCCAAAGTTTTGGCTATCTCTATCTCTCGCTAAATTTTTGGCTCTTCTGGTTTCTGTGTGGAAACGAGGTCTATACTGATAGTTTCTTCCGCAAAATAGTCCTAAAAGTCTTGCCCGATAAGCACTTCACGATTCCATAAGCAAAGATTATCACACAAAGTCGAGAAGAGCCAATTTTTTCCCACAAAGGTTGAAAATTATTCTCGATTTGACAAATTTTCCAAGTCAGCTAAATCTTGTAGTCTTCCTGACGCTTTTTTGTTTTTTTTGAGGCTTTCTAAATCAATAAAGTTAACGACTACATCATTCATCTTGATTTCTATTTTAGTTTGATAGCAGGTCATAAAATCTATGCCGTCTGGAGTGGTAATTAAGTCTATTCGACTAGGAGGATAACCTAATTGAATAATTTGGTCTGGTGTTTGGAAAGCTTCCGCAGTTAAACCTAAACTACCAAAGCCAAATTCTGTTAATGCCCTCATCAATTTTTGGGTATTTTCCGAACTCATTTCGATCCAAATGTCAATATCTTTGGTATAGCGAGGATGACCATGCACCGCTACAGCATAACCGCCAATGACCAAATATTTTACCTGATTATTGTTTAACAATTGTATAAATTATTTGAAGTCTTGGTTCAGCATTATATTTATATTGGTGGTATTGTTGGCGAATTTGTTCTAACGCTTCTAATCGTTTTTGATAGGATTGTTTTTGCCAATAGTTAAAGTCATTATTTTGCTTTTTGATGTTAACTTTGTTAATTACTTTTTCCATTATTTTACTCCAAATGTTGCCAATTTAAAAACAGCAAGTTCGGTTATTTTATTTAGGTTTTTCCCGCGTGACAGTGTGAGATGATAGGAATCTTGGTTAATTGTCCAACGGTCTTTTTTAATGGCATTTCCCACAAGATTATGGCAGTAATCCGCCGGCTGCCATGGCTACAGTTCCCCCCTAAATGCTCTTTGTAAAAGGGAATTAAAGAGATTTTCGGATTCTTTGAACATTTCAGAATTTTTCTGAATGATATCTGTCAAGTAATGGCTAACTACGGCGAACTTCTCCTGTAAATCAATTGGCGGAATGGGGATCTCAAAATTCTTCATAATTTTAGTATTGAGATTAGGTTGAGTTCCAGCAGGTGCGATCGCTCGAAAATGTTCGGTAATAGAATTCAGTAATTTCAGCAAAAATATTTGATTTATAGATTTATCTAAATCAGAAAAAGCTAACCAACCATCATGAATACACCCCGCAATTTTTAGAATTCTTGCAAATCCTAGACTCACACCGCAATTTGCAAAAATCAGAGATCCTGGTTCTAAATAGCGACTTTTCTTGACTCCATCAGGCTTAATAGCTTCAGCAGTTTTGTGAATATATATATCATCTCCCTCTGTAGCATCGCCTATCTTAATCCAAGGGATAGAACCACCTAGATAATCGTTAATTGGTCTTGGAGAACCGCCACGAACAATTGTACATAGGTTTCCTAGTTTTATCTTCTCCCACCCTTTCGGATTAGTAACAGGATCACCGAACATCTCTAGGAAAGTCGATTTTAACAACTCCTCAGTCAACCGAATTGCCTCTTTGCGCTTACGTCGCACCCCATCTGCTTTATCTAAAATTGCCGCAATTCTTCGCTGTTCTTCAAGGGGTGGGAGGGGGATTTTTATTGCTTGGATTTGCTTTACTGAGAGATGTTTAACCGTCACAAAGTTGGATTTAGCCTCTATCTGCTTGAGAGGTCTAGGTAAAAAATAAAATAGATATTGATCATCGAGATTCTTTGAAGATGCAATAACGCGACAAACTCGCTGGTTTAATAAAGCTTTTCCCCCTTTCCATCTTGCACAGTTAAACTCTCCATCCATACCTATTAAAAGATCACCATCTTCTAATAAATATTTTTCATCAAAATCTTCATCAGAGTAAGTTTCAGAATAACCAGGTACTACATCTCGTATTCGTACAAGTGGCAACCCTCTTGCCTCAGAGTTAAACAAACTAGACTTGAAAGCAAAACCCGACAATATCTCAATGTAATCTCCTAGAGTCACTGTTCTCATCCCAACATCTCCTTTAATGCGTGTAAAACCTGATCAATCTTATTTTCAAACATAAATCAAATATCTTTTCGGTGGACTAAAGCGGTGGGTTACGACGGATTGTTAGATTGACTTTAACGCCTAGATTGTTGCCGTCTAACCCACCCTACTATGAACTCTTCTCCCTTCAATGGGTAGGGTGGGTTAGCGATAGCGTAACCCACCACTCTCTTGGAATCTAAATGCCGACAAATCTTATTTCTCAGCATAAATCAAACATCCTTTCGGTTGAGCAAAACTACCAATGCAATCATTGCTCAAAGCGTAACCCCTTCGCGCCGTATATTGTCAAGAAATGGATTATCTCCGCTCTGGAACTTTGCCGCAGAGATAAAATGACGGGAAACAACCACATTATAATCAAGGCAAAGCCTAGCGATAAATTCACTCGTGCGGTCAATTTCCTGATAAGGATCCACCACACCGGAAAGAATGACCAAAAGATCGATATCAGAATCTTCCCGTCCATCTTCCCGTGCTTGGGAACCGTAAAGGACGATTTTCTGTAATTGGTTTTGATAGAGCAGATGGAAATAATCTTTTATCTCCCGCAGAATAACCTCTAGCTGTAGATTTTTCATCTCCTAATCTCCTAACATCTCCTCTAATGCGTCCAAATCCTGACGAATATCAGCCTCTAAAGCCCTTAACTTCTGTAAAATCACCTTCGGCGGCTCATAGCTCACTTCCTCGTACTCTATCTCCTTATAGCGGTTAATTGATAGATCATAAGCATTGGCTTGAATCTCCTCGCGAGGCACAAAAAACGCCTTCCCTTGGCGGTTGGTATCCTTAGCGGAGTCGCGTTGCTGCCAACAGCGCAGCAAGTCTGGGATATCATTATCGGCAATCGGTTGGCGCTTATCATCGAGAGAGAAACCATCCGCCACCATGTCATAAAACCAAACCAAGTCAGTCCCCTTTTCCCTTACCCCCAGCTTCGTAAAAATCAGGATTGCGGTAGATACCCCCGCGTAAGGTTTAAATACCCCCGACGGCATCGATATCACCCCCTCTAGCTTATGTTCTTCTACCAAGATGGTGCGGATGTCCTTATGGGCCTTGGACGAGCCAAATAGCACCCCATCCGGCACAATTACCGCACCTTTTCCCCCCGTCTTCAGCAAGCGCAAAAACAGGGCCATGAATAATAACTCGGTTTTAGTGGTGTCAATGATTTTCGATAAATCCTTGGCAATAGTGGACTTCTCCACCGAACCCTTAAACGGTGGATTAGCCAGAATCATCGTAAAACTATCCTCTACCCCAGCGTGGTCCTCCGATAGGGAATCCCGGGCCTCGATAATCGGCTGCTCGATACCGTGTAACATCAGGTTCATGCTGCCAATGCGTAACATCGTCCCATCGAAATCAAAACCGTGGAACATTTGGTTATTGAAATGCTCTAGGTTGCCGCGTTCATGGAGCAAACGTCCTCCCTCGCTGTCCTTTAACTCCCGCACATACTCGGCAGCCGCTACTAAAAAGCCTCCTGTGCCACAGGCCGGATCACAGATAACTTCCCGGGGTCCCGGCGCTAATAACTCCACCATCATTTTGATAATATGGCGCGGTGTGCGAAACTGTCCGTTAGTCCCGGCTGTACTCAGTTTTGAGAGCATATACTCGTAAAGGTCGCCCTTGGTGTCCCGATCCTCCATGGGGATTTTTTCAATTTGCTCGATTACTGTCCCCAGCAGTGCCGGAGACGCGATGAGAAACACCGCGTCCTTCATGTGTTTAGCGTAGGTGCTACCCTTAGAAAACTGTCCCAGATCTTTGATAAAGGGGAACGCTTCATCCCGGACAATCCGCAGCTTTGTCTCGGGATCATCGATATTTTTGAAGTGCGACCAACGGATATGCTGTTGGCTGGGGGTAAAGGTGGGATTTTCCAGTTTTTCGCCTAATCGTTGGGTCCTACGCTCCTTAGCCAGTTCTAGGTCATCGGAAAATTTGGGTCTGAAACCCCGCCGTTTTACGGCGGCTTTGCTGTTAAATATTAGCACATTTACGAAATATATAGTTATTTCAAATAAGAACGAGACACTAGGCGACACAATAAGTACGAATAATTTCATCAAGGGGTGTCCCCACAGGAGCATACATTCTTGCCCTCTTTAATGCACTAAAATCATG
>NZ_SFBZ01000314.1:0-3815 GCF_007095495.1 Microcystis sp. M_QC_C_20170808_M9Col
ATCGTCAAAACGATTGCCGGCTCTGAATTACAGGCTAATTTGTTTGCCCAGCAGATGCACAATTAGCCCTAAAAATCTGATAGCTCTGATACCAAATTATTGAGATAAACTCTCATTAAACTGGCGATCGCTGACTAGAGTGTGACACTTCATAATTCTTAGTAATCGCTAAAAGTCTTACTCTACAAGGGCTAGAGCAACTTTTGATTTCAACGACTAGGGTGCGGAATGTGGGATATAAGTTTGGGCATAATATAGTTAGTTATAAATAGTTGACTAGAAAAAAAATGTCGATATAATGAATGTTTATACGGTAACTCTCGCTATTTTTATCCTTGATTGTAAATTCTAGATAGTTTAATTGATCGCCCCTTAATAAAATGGCAATACAAACAACCTTTGCAGAGATTTTAGAAGCAGCCGAGCAACTTCCCCTTGAAGATCAAGAAAATCTCATTCATATTTTACAGAATCGTCTTCGAGATCAAAAAAGAACAGAGTTGGTTAGAGATGTTCAAGAAGCTCAACAAGAATTTGCACAAGGTCAATGTCAACCCCTGACACCTGAACAAATCATGGAGGAAATCCTTGCGTGAATTTTGTTTTATTACGCTCCAATATATTTATTAGAAATGCTCGAAAAATTGTGAAAAAACAGGCTTTTTTAGTTCAAAATATCCAAGAAACTTTAGCTTTATTATCCGTAGATCCATTTCAACCTCGATTAAGAACACACAAATTAAAAGGGGAGCTTAAAGACTCTTATGCTTGTAGTGTGGGCTATGATTTAAGAATTGTCTTTAAATTCGTTGAATATGAGCAGAAACAGGCAATTCTTTTAGAGTCAATTGGGACTCACGATGAAGTTTATTAGTGCGGATGATTATTGCGCTCAGTTTGGAGAAACCGAAACAGAATCAAGATAAAAAACCCTAAGATGTTTCATTAACAGATATTTCAGCTTTTTTGAGGGCAATTTGCCATTCTAAGTCAGCTATTTCTCGATCGAGTTCGGCAATTTCACTATTAACTTGCTTTAAATCGGCGATAATTTCTTGTTTACTGCGTTTTCTACCGTAGATAGCCAGTTCATCCTCTTGTAATTTCTCAAGGATAGAGTCTAGGGAACCGGTTAAATCGGCCGAGGGACTATCCATAATACCTAAACGCATTAAGACCTGTACCGCTTTGACAACGTCTTGCTGATAGGCTTCTCTAGAAGGGTAATCTTGGGGTTTTTTGAGATTTAAAGCGTCAATGATATTCATATTTCAGGTTATGAAGGTTAAATGCGAAACTGTGATTATGTCACATATACCTCAAGTTTCTAATAAATTCCCTAACGGGGATGGCAACATCTTTTATTCTAGAGTAGAAATGATTGATTGTCAGTAGCGGTTATTGCTTTACAACAATTACAAATTTTTGTCTGTTACAATTTATACAAAATGCTCTGGGATTACCCCGACTGAAAACTCAAATCCGATTAGTGATCACTGATCACTGATTGCTGATAAGATTGTTACGAAAATATAAACACGAAATTCTATAGTTAGCCATGACCCAAAACGGAAGCTCGAAGTCGATCGTTGTCTCTCCCTCGATCCTATCGGCGGATTTTAGTAAATTAGGAGCCGATATCGAGGCTGTGGATAAGGCAGGAGCCGATTGGATTCACGTTGATGTGATGGATGGTCGTTTTGTCCCGAATATCACCATTGGACCCCTGATTGTCTCCGCTATTCGTCCCTATACGAAAAAACCTTTAGATGTGCATTTAATGATCGTGGAACCAGAAAAATATGTGGCTGACTTTGCGAAAGCGGGTGCTGACATTATTTCTGTTCACGCTGAACATAATGCTTCTCCCCACCTCCATCGTACTCTTTGCCAAATCCGCGAACTCGGTAAACAAGCGGGTGTGGTATTAAATCCCTCCACTCCCTTAGATTTAATCGAATATGTGCTGCATTTGTGCGATTTAGTCCTAATTATGAGCGTTAACCCCGGTTTTGGTGGCCAGAGTTTTATCCCGGAAGTTGTCCCCAAAATCCGTCAATTACGCCAAATGTGCGATGAAAGAGGCTTGGATCCCTGGATTGAAGTGGATGGCGGCTTAAAACCGGCTAATACTTGGCAAGTTCTCGAAGCGGGTGCTAATGCGATTGTAGCAGGTTCGGCGGTATTTAATGCCCCCGATTACGCGACGGCGATCGAAGGTATCCGTAACAGCAAACGTCCCCAACCTCAATTAGCCACCGTTTAATTGCCGCGGGGGTGGGTTAGCTGTTGATTAATTAGGGTCTGCTGAAAAAGTTTTTTGTGGGGTGTGGGGTGTGGGGTGTGGGGTGTGGGGTGTAGGTTTTTACTGATTCCCATCTGGTCAATTACCTAATTTTCAGAGAAAAAGTCCCGTAATTTTCCCACGATCACTCCCATAACTGGTACTTTTTGATTGACAAAAAGTCTAAAAGTCTTACCCAACAAGGTTTTTAGATTTATTCAGCCAGCCTTAATTATCTTAGTATTGGCACTAACCCACTCTGCTGATTTGTTCTAAAACCTGCCGCCATAAACCGGAATTAGAGACGGCTAAAACTTCGCTAGAATCAGCTTTTAGGGGATTACCAGACCAATCGCTAATTATTCCGCCCGCACCTTCAATAATCGGGATTAAAGCACAAAAATCGTAGTATTTCAGGTCTGATTCTAGGATTACCATCGGCATGGCAGTGCAGCCGGTGGCTAACATCATATAGTTATAGCAATCACCCCCAAAAGCGGTACGTTTACAGACGCTTTGCAGCTGACGAGCGATCGCCTGTTGTCGTTCTGTGATAAACATTAAGGGAGTGGTGGAGGCTAAACAGGCATTTTTTAAGACAAGTTCTCGATCTTGACGGTAGGGATTAACGATCATCTGGTTATTATAAAGACTGGCTTTTCCCTTCACTCCTAACCAGCGATCGCCTAAAATCGGTTGATCGACAATTCCTAAAATCGGTTGATTTTCTGCCACTAGGCCGATTAAAGTTCCAAAAATAGGCAATCCTTTGACAAAAGAGGATGTGCCATCGATGGGATCTAATACCCAATAACGACCACTTTGGGAGGGAATATTGGCTCCTTCTTCTCGAATAACCCCATCTTCGGGTAATTCTCGCCGAATAATCGCCACCATCGCCTCCTCAGCTTCTTGATCGGCGATTGTTACTATTGAGGAAACTTGATCGAGTTTGGTCTCGGTTTCTAGATGGGGCTGCCGAAAATAGCGCCGGATAATCTCTCCAGACGCGTCCGCTAATTGATGAGCTAGTTGGATAGTGCGATCGATATTCATGAGGGGAAACAATACAGCAGAATTTAGAAGACAGGAGACAGGAGTAGGGAGTGTGGGAAGTGGGGAAGTGGGGAAGTGGGGAAGTGGGGAAGTGGGGAAGTGGGGAAGTGGGGAAGTGGGGAGGTGAGGGATTTAGCGGAAATTTCCCTATCACCCTAAATACTTATTGCCTATTGCATAGTGCGAGCGATATTCATCAATAAAAGTTATCCATACAGGAAAACAATAATGTTTATTTATGGTAAAGGGGAAGTGGGGAATTGGGGAAGTGGGGAAGTGGGGAAGTGGGGAAGTGGGTAAGTGGGGAAGTGGGGAAGTGGGGAATTGGGGAAGTGGGGGAAATTTGCCTATCACCCTAAATCCCACATTCCGCACCCTGGTCGTTGAAATCAAAAGTTGCTCTAGCCCTTGTATAGTAAGACTTTTAGCGATTACTAAGAATTATGAAGTGTCACACTCTAGTCAGCGATCGCCA
>NZ_SFBZ01000315.1:0-2945 GCF_007095495.1 Microcystis sp. M_QC_C_20170808_M9Col
GTGAACGCCGCAATTAATATCAAGGTCGCCGGTGGGCAATCGGAGACCTCAAAAAACGGACGCAGAGGAAAGTGTAAGACTTCTGTTAAAGAAGCAGCATCCCGTGAAGCGTCAACCCAACCGAAGATCGTTCAATTAAGTTTGTTTGATCTGCCGGTCATCACCGTCCGGCCCCGGCGGTGAGGATGTCAATCTCAAACAGAGACGGGGTGCTTGATTTCCTGTAACAGAGCCAGATATTCCTCCTTAAAATACTTTAGGGTACTTAAAATCGGATTGGGAGCGCTTTGGCCAAGACCACAAAGACTGGTTTCTTTAACCATTTGACAGAGGTGTTCTAAGTTTTCGAGGTCGTGAATATCGGCTTTTCGAGCGATAATTTTGGCCAATAATTCAAACATTTGTACTGTTCCCGTGCGACAGGGGATACATTTACCACAGGACTCCTCGCGACAGAATTCCATATAGAATTTCGCCACTTCCACCATACTGGTGGTATCATCCATAACCACCATCCCCCCGGATCCCATCATCGAACCGAGTTTGGCTAAGGATTCGTAATCCACGGGAGTATCGAGTAAATTAGCGGGAATACAACCCCCAGAGGGGCCGCCGGTTTGTACCGCTTTCACCTGACCATCGGGAATACCACCCCCCATCTCCTCGACAATTTCCCGGAGAGTAATGCCCATCGGCACTTCAATCAGCCCATTATTGCGGATTTTTCCTGTTAAAGCGAAGATTTTTGTGCCTTTACTGCTGGCAGTACCGATATTGGCGTACCAAGCGGCTCCCTCGCGGATAATAGCGGCGATATTAGCGTAGGACTCGACGTTATTAATCAGGGTGGGACAACCATCGAGGCCCGATTGGGCCGGATAGGGGGGACGGGTGCGGGGAGTGCCGCGGCCGCCTTCGATGGAATGGATGAGAGCGGTTTCCTCTCCACAGACAAAAGCTCCCGCCCCGATGCGGATATCCACCTTAAAATCGAAAGTGGACTCGAATACTTGGGAACCCATTAAACCGAATTTTTTGGCCTGATTAATCGCTTTTTGCAGACGATCGATCGCTAGGGGATATTCGGCTCTAACATAGATATAACCATGATCGGCCCCCACAGCATAGGCAGCGATCGCCATTCCTTCCAGGACTAAATGGGGGTCACTTTCCAAAACACTACGGTCCATAAACGCCCCGGGGTCGCCTTCATCAGCATTACAGATAACGTATTTTTGTTTACCCGGTTGTTTAGCCACCGTCGCCCATTTTAAACCAGTGGGATAACCCGCACCGCCCCGGCCGCGCAAACCGCTTTGGGTGATTTCCTCCACCACCTGGGCCGGAGTCATCTCGTAGAGGGCCTTGTAGAGAGATTGATAACCCCCGACGGCGATATATTCCTCAATGCGATCGGGATCGATTTTACCGCTATTTTCCCGGACAATTTTGACTTGATGGGAGAAAAAGGGATGTTTTGAGTCCCCTAATTGCACCTCGGTTTTGCCGCCGTTTAAGGCTGCAATAATGCTGGCCGCACTTTCCGGGGTGACTTCTTCGTATAGGAGATCCTGGGGATCCACTTCCACCAACGGCCCGCGACCACAAAAACCCATACAACCGACCCCCACCACTTCGACTGTATCCTCTAGGTCTGCTTCTTTGACGGCAGTGGCGAGGTTTTTTTCGATTTGGAGGGAGTTAGCAGCTTGGCAACCGGTGGAAGTGCAACAATGCACCCGGATGCTTTTTTGTCTAGTTTTTTCTTTCTCGGCCACTGCCAATAATTCTTGTAAGTCCATATTCTTCTCAATCCACTAGAGTGAAAAATTACTGGGAGAAACTCTGTAGTTTCGCTAAGACAGTTTCCGAATCTTGTTTAGGGGCCACGACTCCATCGAAGACCACGGCCGGCGCAATCCCACAGGCCCCGATACAACGGGCCGACACTAGGGAAATTTCTCCATCGGCGGTGGTTTCTCCCACTTTGACATCAAAGGCGTTTTCGATGTCTTCGAGGATTTTGCCGCTGCCTTTGACATAACAAGCAGTCCCCATACAGATGATACAGGTGTGTTTTCCCGCCGGTTTCAGGGAAAAGAGATGGTAGAAGGTTGCTACCCCATAGACGCGACTGAGGGGCAGTTTTAGCGCCCGGGCAACGTAGAGGAGAACATCTTCTTCTAGGAATCCAAAGGCTTCTTGGGCTTTGTGCAGGACTTCAATCAGGGCTGATTGATTATATCCTGCCCGCTTCATGGTAATGTCGAGGACTTTGAAGCGTTTGTCGCCACTGGGATGCTCTTTTTTCTCCGTTTGACGAGGATTGGCAGTTTGCATAAATCTGAACCAAATAAATTTTAGGGGCGATGACGGGAAAAAGATGGAGAGTTGTCGGTTTTCCTTGGTCATCTCCCTGCTTTTATTCTGACACTGGCTCCGGAGGGCGATCGATAACTTTATCTTTCCTTTAGTTATTGGGGGATATTCAGTTATCAGTGACCAGTAATCAGTTTCCCTAAGCTGTGGAAGATGAATTTAAGCCATTTTTCAAGAATCTGGACTGAGATATAAGGTAATGCTGCATTACACTGCATTAATACCAACGATAAGAAAGGCAATCGCACTCGATAAGATTGAACCCCACAGAAAACGGGTTTCTTTAAGAAACCCGTTTTCTGAAAGCATCCCCCTTTTCTCCTAGGTTAAAGGGGTAAGGTCATAACAATATGTTGCCAAAGGCGACTTTTCAGAATATAATGTAGAAGAGTAGTCATTCATCGCTCAGATTAGTTAAGATGATATTACATGACTAATAATATTGACCATGATCGCTTGTTTAAGGAGTTAATCTCCACCTTTTTTGTCGAATTTATCGAGTTATTTTTTCCTCAAGTAATGGATTATTTAGATAGGGACTCGATTACTTTTTTAGACAAAGAAGT
>NZ_SFBZ01000316.1:0-10036 GCF_007095495.1 Microcystis sp. M_QC_C_20170808_M9Col
AATTAGGGGTCTCAAGCTCCCCCTAACGGCCACCGAGAAAACCTTCACCAGCTAAGTATTTTTACTCAAGTCTCTGGAGGGGGACAGCTTATGTGACACTTAGGGTGCGGAATGTGGGTCGTTAAGATTGTACGGGAGTGCTGGAGTTGCCAGTTCGAGCATTTGTCCTAAAATTTCCGATAGGCAGTATAGTTTGTTAATGCACAGGCTCCAAGCAGCGATCGCACTAAGAGGAGAGTATCTGGTGTGGGGATAACTTGAAGTTGGGAAAGTTGAGCATCTCATACGGCCGCTCCTTTTGACACCCCCCAGTCTGACTGCAAATCCTTGTACAGAAAAACTTTCAAGAGTTCTCAGCACCACTAGGGTATCCCCGGCCGGGGAGATAAATGTAAAGATTTATTAAAATGTAGCTTATGATACAGTCTGGGGGGGGTAGAGTGCATATTGGCCATTATCTACAACTAGACAGGAGGATTAAGTCATGGCTACTTACTACGGTACAAATCTTGCAAACTACTACAACTATACGGGAAGTCAACAACTTTATGCCTATGGTTATGGTGGCAATGATACCATCTGGGGTAATACCAACAATGATTATATTGACGGTGGCGACGGCAATGATTATCTTTATGGATGGTCGGGAAATGATACCCTATGGGGAGGGAATGGCAACGATTATTTAGATGGGGGAACTGGCAATGACTATTTAGGTGGAGAATCGGGAAACGATACCTTATTAGGGGGATCAGGGAATGATACCTTATTAGGGGGATTCGGGAATGATAGTCTAAGTGGTGGTGATGGTGATGATCGCTTAACCGGCTCTACATCTCGAGCTTTTAACAGTCTTGAGTATGACACCTTAGCTGGAGGGTCTGGATGGGACATTTTTGTACTAGGTGAAAGTGCTGGTAACTATTATCAAGGTGCTGGCTATGCCCTTATTACTGACTATAACGGGGCAAACGATTATATTCAAATTAAGAGTGGTTCACTTAGCCTATCGTATGCAAATTTGGGGTTTGGTAGTTCTGCTTTAGATACAGCCATCTATCAAAGCGGTGACTTAATTGGAGTCGTTCAAGATAACACCAGTATTGCGTTAACCAGTTATTACTTTCAATTTGTTTAGCATCGCCTCGTAGGTTGGTTTCTATAAAGAAAACGAGTTTCTTTAAGAAACCCGTTTTCTGTGCTTGTGCTTTTATTGTTCCGCAAATAATAATCAACATTTGGAGATATAGCGTTTCTGATTCACAAGAGGTACATTCCCGATCCTGAACAGCTTAATCAGCAAAGGTTTAAGTGTGCCGCACAGATGCGAGAAACGCTATATAACCAACTACTTAAGTTCTATAAATGAACAAAATTTAATTTTTTGCTTAATTCAATATTGGCTCTGGGCGAACGCAGTTTGCCCCTACAAAATCGACCCGCCTAAGGGCGGGAAAGAAAGGGAAAAATGAAAAATAGGGAATGAGGGAAAAAAAGGGAAAAAAAGAGAAAAACGGTTATAAAGTCCCCCCAGCACCGCACACCACACGAAAACCGTCGTTGCTGAGAATGAGGACGCGGCGGCGGCGGTTGCTGCGGTAAGCGGAACGGCAGAAAGACGGAAGGTCGTACCAAGAACCGCCCCGCAATGGAGAACGATTATCAGCCCCATTTTCTATCCAAGCGCTGCCATCCGTCGGCGCACCATCATAGTTAGGGTGCCAAGTATCGGCGCACCATTCCCAGACATTGCCGTGCATATCGTATAATCCAAAAGCGTTTGGGGGGAACTGTCCCACGGGAGTCGTTTGTTGTCGATATTCTCCTGTAGGTTCATCGGCATAGGTTTCAGTAGCTCGATAGTTAGCTAAATTTGCCGTTATCGTTTCCCCAAAGTGAAAGGCGGTTGTTGTCCCCGCTCTACAGGCATATTCCCATTCTGCCTCACTCGGTAGCCGATACTCCCGTTTTGTTTCCCTTGATAGTCGTTTACAGAATTCCGTTGCTTGATACCAGTTGACTCTTTCTACGGGTAGCTCATCCCCTTTAAAGTGAGAAGGGTTTGTCTCTAGGTCGATGTCTATTTTAGCGGTTGCGGCGATAGCTTGCCACTGAGCTTGGGTGATGGGATAACGCCCCATGTAGAAAGAGGAAACGGTTACTCGGTGTGAGGGTTTTTCTCGTCTAAATCCATCCCAACCAAATTTTTTCACCAGTCTTGCAATTTCCCCGTCTTCGGTTCCCATCATAAATGTGCCGCCGGGGATTTCCATCAATTCCAATTCGACTCCCTCGGCTAGTTTTTCGACAATGCCTTCTGCTTGCCTTTTTTCCTTTTTAATTACCCATTTTTCTGGTTCAAAACGACTTTGAGACTGACGTTCTATGGTTGCCAGGGTAAATTCAAAGGTACGGGTTTTTAAGGGAGGTGGCGAGGATTGAGGGATTGGAGGGGGATTAGAAATATTAACGGCGATTTCTTCGGCAAATTCTGCGTATTCTCCCCCCAGATTGCGTAAGACTTCGATGCTGACTTGAGCGAAGGGAAGAATTTTTTCTCTTTGTTCTCGGGGATAGGTGGGTAATAGGGTTAATAAAGCGGCAAAACTGCGGATAGGACTTTTAATTTCCCCGGCAATATATTGGGAAATAGCATCGAGTACCTTGATAGTTTGTCGCCTACCGATAGCATCATTTAATACTTGACGTACCCCGGGTAAAAAGTCATAGACTCGATACTGTCCTTCTTCATTTTCTACAATCGGTTTTAATAAACCTCCCATATAAAATTCTGCCACATGAACGGGACGCACTTCGTTTAAAAGAGTTTTACGAATAAGATTGACGACCTGCATACTTACCGGGGCAGCTGCCATCATTTTTGCTAGTTTTTTGGCTGGTTCTGACGCGGTGGCAAAAAATCGCTCGACCATTGCCTCGGCCTTATTTTTAATGCTGTTTTTATCTTCGCTGTCTTGCTTATTTTCCTCTCTGGATATAGGGGGAATTTCAATAATTTGTTGTTTAATAAATTCTAAATCAAATAAAAAAGCGGAAATCTGAGCATTACCTGACCCGGCGACAACTTTTGCCCATTGTTTGAGGACTTCTATTTCTAAGGTGATTACGGGAATAAGAAGGGTATTTTGCCAGTTAATCGGTAGCCATTGGGGATAATTTTTTAAGATTAATTTCGGATTGGGAACACCAGCAGTTAAAGCAGTGGTGAAGAGTTTACGTCCCCGTCCTAGTTGGGTACTATTCCATAATCTTTCGGGGAAAAGTTGCAGAATAGCGGTGGGTTGTTTTTCTGACCAATCTTTTAACCAAGGATGAATTAAGGCTTTTTGCCAGAGAGGAGAAACACAATCACTTACTAGCAAAACTAATCCCCGTCCCCTGGGATGAATAAGTTCTTTATGGGGGTGATAACGTTGTCCCGGTTTACCTTTTTTTCTGCGTCTTACTAACTGTAATTCTTGATTATTTGAGGTTGATAGTTGCCAAACTCTGATGGTTTTAAATGCTCCTTGATTTTCTAAGAGATTTTGTAACTCATTAATTAATTCTCGCCAAATGAAAGAGGATCTAGATTCTTCTACTACTAATTCGAGGGTTAACCAGCGTTCCGGTTGGGGTTTAGTCACGGGTATCCAAATATCCCTTTCTGCAATAAAAGAAGCGGTTGCTTCTTCATCTAAAATCGTTTTAGTTGCTGAGGGAACTTTTCCCATGAAAGGACGCAAAGCGCGACTAATCGGGAGTGCTGTCTGTAATGCAGGAGCAGCAGGAACTTGAAAAGGAAAGCCTTGGATTGGGGTGGGTTTTTCTATTTCTTTGGGTAGAGATTCTTCGGTAATAACATCGACATTTGGCTGGGATTTTGATAGGTTATCTTCTGGAATATTCTCTAAATTTTCCTCTATTTGATTAGAAGTTGATGAATCTATTGGCTGTTTATTTTCTGGAAATATTGGCGGTGATTGCAAGTCTTCAACACCCATTTGTAAGGCCAACCAGATACTATCAGCTACATCTTCATCACTGAGTTGTAACCGTTCGAGTAGTCCTGTTTGCTCTAGATAATCTAATAGTTTTTTAATTGATGAATTGGATGGTGATTCACTCATCTTCTACCCTCCCCAAATCTTTCAAAAGTTGACTAATGAGGTCATCTTGAGTTGATATAGCTCCTTTTTTGACCATAAAAATAGCATTAAGTAATTGATCCGTGGCTAGGGTTTGTGAATTGCGCTTTTGAATGAAGTTATCAATCAGTTTATCGATGTCTGGATTGTTAGTAATTGTTTCTTCTAAATGTGCCTCAATTATTTTAATTAAGTCGGGTTTCTCTGGCTCTTTCATGGTTAAACGGAGACAACGACGCAAAAAAGGTGCAGGAAAGTCTCGTTCTCCATTGCTAGTTAAAATCACAAAAGGAAAAGCCTTACAGATAACTAAACCATCATTTATAGGTGTTTTTATATCTTTCTGGGTAACGTCGGTTGTATCGGTATAAGCAGTTCGTACTTCAACGCTTGGGACTTCTTCTTTTAGCCTAACTAATTCGGGGATTTCAAAGCGTCCTTCTTCAAATAAGGTGAGTAAATCATTGGGTAAATCGATATCACTCTTATCAATTTCATCAATTAACAGTACTCTTGGCTTTTCCGACTTTAATAGTGCGGTTCCCAACGGTCCAAGGGTAATATATTTTTCAATCTGTTTTAATTGGTCTTTTCGTTCTTTTGGGGTTAATTCTTTTTGCTCTCGTTCCAGTAATTTAACTTCCTGTAACCGACCGATCGCATCATAGTTATAAAGTCCATCTTTTAGGGTAGTATGGGTGGTAATCGGCCAGTATAATACTTCTCCTAATTTTAATTCCTGGGCGACTTTATAGGCAAGAGATGACTTTCCTGTCCCTGGTTTGCCTGTTACTAATAAAGGTCGCCGTAAATACAAGGCTGCATTGACCATTTTAATTTCTTCTTCGCGCACTAGAAAGGTTTCTCCCCGATGCTTACGACGACTTTCTCCCGGTTGCTTTTCTTTGCCAAAAGGTCGCCAGCTGGGAGGGTCGGGTAATGTCCAAGCGTCTGTGGGATCCTGATTTCCTGTAAAAATTTTCCAGTCTTTCATGATTCAATTTATGGCATCAAAAGTGGATAGTTGGGGGGAACAAGCTGATAGTCATCCCAAAGTAATGATAGATGATTCCCAATATGATTATCTTCTAACCAAGCGGCGGAACGTCTATTTTTAATTATTTCTGGTAATTTTTCTAGTGGACATTGACAGATAGGGTCTAATTTTTCCTGACAGTTAAGTTCTGGGTTAGCATCGGGTCGTATCCACAGAGATAAAGGGATTCCAGTTTCGTATAAAATGGCTAGAATATTTTTTAACTCTAAGGAGTTTTCTTGACTGAGATTAGTTAACCTTGAACCGATAACATTGTTAAATTTATGATATTTGAGTATTTTATTCGGATGGTCATTATTTGCCAGAGGTTTTTTAAAAATAACTGTTTGCTGATTGTTTGATTCGATCAGTTCTTTGATTTCTTCTTCACACTTTAAAATTTGGGTCAGATTTTGCTGCTGTATATTCCGAAAAAGTTGGCATTTTTTGATCCATAAATAGGTTTGTTGATTATTGATATTTTCGGCTGTTATTCGTTCTGAAAATCTCATGATTATCTCATGATCGATTCCCCAATGATGAGGATCGCAGCCTGTAGCTGTTGCCACTTCATCAATTGAAAATAAATCAATCGGTTTAATCTCTTTTTCAATAAATCTATAGGGAAGAAAAAATTGAACTTTTTCTAGGGAAGATTGACAGATATTTTCTGATTGTCGTTTAAATTTTTTCAGGTGATTAATCAATTCATTTTCTTGGAGATGATTGCCCAGACTTATTCCTTCATTGGGGGTTAAAGATTGATATTCTCCACGTTTTTGAGGAGCTTTTTCTGTGGGATGATAATTGTTGATATCTTTAACAATCCAAGCTCTCAGCATTAAAGATTTGTTTTCCTCTGTAAGGCTAACAAATAAGCAGGGATTTTTGTCTGTTGATTTTTGAGCAATATTTAGCGATCGCTGCTTAAGATTATTCTCTAAAGTATTGATTAAAACTTCCCATTTTGTTTGATATTTTTTTAGCCATTCTTTTAATAACTTTGCCAGAGCATCTGTTGAGTTTAACTGAATAACTAAATAGACAATAAATATTTCTAGCCAAGAAAATTTTGATTGAGAAGTATAGGTAAAATGTCTTTCATCTAATTGATAGAGTATTTCTATAAAATCAGACCAAGAGGAAGGAATTTTTCTAGGTAAATCCACTAAATGATCCCTCACTTCAATTACTAAATTTTCATAAGCTGTATTAAGTTGATCTTGACAATTCTTGTTTTCAAATACACATCTAATCGAGGAGATAATATCAGGAATTTTTCCTTCTATTTGTGCTATATCTAGCAACTTATTCCAAGCTTTTAAAAGAACATTAGTAGGAATAAAAAATGCAGATTTTGCAAACATTTTTTCCTTATCAGCCATTACTGCCATCCCCACTACTCCCCCCAATTGCTCATCCCAGATAGCTGTCCCACTAAACCCACCTTCTACAGCATATCCCGTGCTTTTATTATCTTCTATCTGAATTTTGTTGTTAGCAATATGACCTATTATCTTACCATCAGACCAGACACCTTCGTTTCTGGAAAAACCATAAGCTTTATAATTATGATCAGATAAATCTCCTATTTTATAGGTAATTAAAGAAACTGGTTGAGCTTGTAAAGAAACTGAATCTTTTAATTTTAAAATAGCAATATCCTGCGGATCATTGCTGTTAAATTTAACCGGATGCCAAACCTCTACGGTTGTTTCTAAAGATGTACCCGATGCAATTATAGGAAAATCACACTCAATAATGTCAGTGGGTTTCTTAGTAGATGTTACATCTTTTTCTCCTATTGATTGATTAACAACATGAGCGCAGGTAATCAAGTATTCTGATGATATTAGAAATCCTGCCCCAACAATTTCTATTTTATCATCTTTCTTGTTTCGTTGCTTATAAATTCTGACCACAGAAAATTCTAGAGATGCAACCATTATTTTTATCTAAGTCCTCATTGAGTAGATGATTGCTTATTTTTTTCCTTGTTATCCCATTTTAGGGTAATTTCATAGTTAACATCGGCGCTGCCAGATGCAATAATAGCCCCTAGCCCAACAGTCATTTTTATCCCGAATTTTACCTCTACCTGATCGGCTGGTTCATTCAAACTTTTAACCTTATTAATTATGGCATTTGCCACCGGTTTTATGCCATTTAATGCGTCTTCAAAAGATTGAGCGGCTTTAACAGCTATTTCATCTGTTCGGCTAATAAGTTCATCTTCTGGTTTCGGTTTGGGTAAGGGTAACTTTTCATCCACCTCGATGTAAATCGTTCCCTCATCCGAGGTAAATTCCACTAAACGATTCATAAAAATTCTCCTGTTTATTTTATTGCGGTTGCCCAGACTTAATCAATCACAACTCCATCTTTTTGCTCTCATACCTAATTATATCTCTTTACCAAGTGTTCGGTTGAAAGTCAGCATTATTACCTTTGCATCAGCGTACATCTGCCTTTTTCCGGATACAGGCAAAGCTCTCGATGCAACGCAAACCTGTTATAATCACTAACTAGATGGAATCCGTGACCGCGTGCGAATGTATCTGGGGCTTTGGAGTGGGAAAGCTGCAATGACAACTGACTTTATCGAGATCTACGAACGTGCTTTACGTCGAGAATTGTGCGAAGAGATCAGGCATCGTTTCGAAGCCAGCAACCGCAAGTCGGATGGACGGATCGGTCATGGAGTCGACAAATCTAAGAAGAACAGCACCGACATCACCATCACAGGCCTCTCCGAGTGGAGCGATTTGCACAGTCAGATACTCGACAGCACACTGCGTCACCTGATGTTGTACATTCGCAAGTATCCATATCTGATCACGAGTGCGTTTGCATTGAGCTTGCAAGAGCCGGCTACCGGACTGGTCAGGCCGTTAACAGCTTCGGATGTTGGGGCGGCATCGGACCTAGAACTCGGCGAGTATTTGTTCAGAGTGTTTCGACCGGGAGCGATCAACGTTCAGAAATACTCGAAGAGTCTCGGTGGTTACTACTACTGGCATTCGGAAATCTATCCTCGCGACCCAGCTGCTGAGACGCTCCATCGCGTCCTTTTGTTTATGTTCTATCTGAACGATGTAGAGCGCGGTGGTGAGACGGAGTTCTTGTACCAAGAACGGAAGCTCAAGCCGACCTCTGGGACGATGGTGATCGCTCCCGCCGGTTTTACCCACACCCATCGCGGCAATGTGCCCGAGTCGCACGACAAGTACATTCTGACCAGCTGGATCTTGTTCAACCGCGCCGAGCAGCTCTATCCTCGCAAACCCAATCCTGCGTGAGACGACACAAGCGACACAAGGACAGGCATTGCCAACCTCGCCATTTTACCGGCAACCCGAACGTTGCGTGGCTCACGATCGGATGCTGGCAACGCGGTAACAAGGGACGAGACGGGCAAATGAATTGGGGTGGAAAATGGAAGGGCAAAAAAAATTTGAGCGGAATGCCTGACAACGGACGGAGTGAACCGTCTGGTAGCTCTCTACTCGCGCTTAGAAATTAATTGAATGGAAACTACCAGTAATCATACTAAATCCGTTGAGTATAGGCTAGATATCAGGATAGGCAAGAGGCAAGAGGCAAGAGGCAAAAGGAGGAATAGATAATCAGTCTTTAATCACTGGATTTAGCATCAGTGATCAATCAAGCTTTAACCATGAGTCAGTTATGATGATGAAATTATTAAGATATGTAGTCATTTTGGCAAGTTTACTGAATGTTACACCTGGGATGGCAAATCATCCACCCCGACAAGTTGCTCAAGCGTCTAGCGCTTATTCGATTCAAGGTTATTGTTTTTCAGTCGCTAATGATGATCTGGATTCTACGGCGAGGATTTATATTCAGGGAAATCAAGTCACGGGTCGGGTAGAAGCTACGATTCATAATGAACAAGAATCTTATTATAGTTCCTATACTCAAACCTTACAAGGAAGGAAAAATGGGAATCAGTTAAACTTAAATATCAAGACAAAAATTGAGTTAGATACTCAAACAACTCAAGAAACCTGGACGTTAACTTCAGATTCTTTGAATACGGGACGAGTCGTTTATCAAAAACAACCTTGTTTAGTGTCTCAAATTCGGTTTGCACCAGGAACTAATACCACTACAGTTAATCAATCGGTTGTTCGAGGGAGTCGAAATATTTATTTATTAAGAGCGAATCAAGGACAGAGAATGGATCTGAAAATTACAGCATTAGAAAATAATGCCGTATTCGATGTGATTGCACCGAATGGGCAAATTTTGAAAACAGAAGCTACCCAATCTAGTTTAAAATTACCGGCTACTGGAAATTATGAAATAATTGTAGGGGGAACTCGTGGCAATGCCACCTATAAATTAAATGTTAAAATTCAATAAATAGAAGGAAACATGGAACAGCCTTGTAGCCTTGTAATAAGACTTAGAATTGAGCTTGAGAACGAGTTTCCTGGATGAATTCGAGGCACTCTTCCCAGTCGTTGCCTTGCCAAGTTCCGGCGAACTTCAGCAGCTCCCCTGCTTTAGTTCCTCGTTTAACTCTCTACTCGCGCTTAGAAATTAATTTCATGGAAACTTTACCGAGTGCTGTAATGCAATGGCTTTATTTTTATCTCTACTCGCGCTTAGAAATTAGCTGAATCTCCCCCAATCCCTTTCCTGTTGACTCTTGCCTCATCTCAACCAGCAATTTAAATACGCGGGCAGCTTATCCTATATGGTACTGTTGGCTCTTCTAGGTTCTGTGTGAGCATGGTATAATAGTAAAACAGAACAGGAGGTGGGTTATGTGGATAAATTTTGATCAACTCCTCGATTTACCAAATGTAACAGTGGTCAATTATCA
>NZ_SFBZ01000317.1:0-6224 GCF_007095495.1 Microcystis sp. M_QC_C_20170808_M9Col
TACCATCTTTCTATAGGTTTGTTTATACACACCGAAACGGCGTTTGAATTGTTCATCTGATAAGTTTTGATAATCCATAATTTTGCTAATAAACATAGCAAAATTATAGATGATTTCCTAACCTAAGATCACATTTTATTCTTTTTTCCACTTCAATCTAAGAATTGAGAAAAAAGCAAAACCTTATATTATACCATAAAAAAATTATGCAAGAGGTCTATAAGTAGTCGTGCAAAATTAATTTCCTAGTAAAGATAGGCAAAAGGCAAGAGGCAAAAGGCAAGAGGGGGTTAGATATGTGTAATTAATTTTGCTTAGGTACTTACTACTACTATGCTACTTAGTGAAGTGCGGAATGTGGGTCTTAACTAATAAAAGGTGCGATATCGATGGGGAACCAATCCCCGTCTAATACTTGTTCGAGAGTGAATATAGACTCTAGGGGAATCGTATTTTTATCGACAATTCTCCCATCAATTAGGGTTTGTCTTGCGTCTGAATAGGCCTCCCCGAAGGAATTGATGGCATGATTTTTCAGCGTTGGGGTTTTCATCTTTTTTTTCAGTTGCACTCGAAAAGTGGCTATCTCTCCTAGCCAATGACGCGCGTTTCGTTCTCTTTCCGCTGCCCAATAACTCAGTTTCAGAAGATGGATTAATAGTTGAGTTAATAAACTTTCTACGGCCTGGCGCTCACTTTTTCCCATCCATTCGACTTCCTCGATCAGATTTTCCCAGTCCACCCTGTCAAACTCTTTTCGCTTTAACAGTTCGGCGGTTTTTTCTGTCCAGAGAACAAAATCTTCCTCATAGAGAACGGAGAGCGATGGCGGGGTTTGTGCGGTCATAATAGATTTCTGACGTTGCTGATTTGAGATAGGAATCTTCTTGTGTGGGATTTTTAAAACCTAGAGCCAAACTAGCTTTTGGATAGGATGCACAGTTGGTAAGTAGCTAGACACAATTAATTACACATATCTAACTAGCCCTTGCATGAGTGCCTTTTGCCTTTCCTAACCAAGAAGTTAATTTCGTCCTATTACTTATTCATACCTTGAGTCAGCAACACCAGCAGCAGAAAAATTAATTCTGACTCAAAAATAAACTGGGCAATCCGATAAGATTATCCTGCTTAAAAAAGATCGAATTTTGTTGTCGCAATTTACCGATTAATCTTGTTACTGTGACTCTGGTAGTGCCGATGGCGCTGGCAATTTGAGCGTGAGTTAGGGGATAGGGAAGATAATAGCCTTCTACACAGGGTTGACCGTATTCTTCCAATAATATAACCAAGAACCCCATTAATCGATCGAGGGAGCGTTTTTGACCGAGAATACTCAACCAAAATAACTTACGCTGGTATTGATGGCGAAAAGTTTCCATAACAGCCGATCGCAATTGCGGCCATTGTTCTAGGTCTTCCCAGTATAACCAGACTAACTCGGTCTCGTCTAGATGAGCTTGGGCTTGTAATTGAAAGGGAAATTGAGAAACAATCTCAAAAGGTTGACCTGCACCCACAAAACCGAGAAATACTTCCTCACTATCGGCAATAGGTAGTTGACGGGGGGATTTTTGGTCAATAACGTTAACTTGTGCCTTACCAACAATACGAATCGCCCCAGATTCCACAAAGTATAATAGCCCGGGGCGCGTGGCTACTCTTTCATCTTTGGCAAAGGTATGGTGACGATAATGGGATTTTGCCCAGTTAAAGATTTCTGTTTCTTGACCGATTAAGGGTATAAAATCCGACGAAGGAACCGAAGAAGACATTAAAATTAATAACCCACTGGGGCGTTGAGGGAACTGTAAACTAATGTAACAAAAAATTTCTGTGATTGGGGGGGGTCTTGTGGCCGCTAGATGGTTATTGGTCAATAATCCCTAAAAGTTGCGGGGATTGGGCAGATAGGAGAATTATTAAGTATTCTTAACAGTATCCCCGCCCCAATGTTACAAAAGCTAGATAATCACCTTATCTATTTTTAACTTTTTCTCGCTTTTCTGGGGACTATGGCTTAGGATAGGATGCGTAACTATAATTTTCTCTCCGATGATCAATGATAAATGATAGTTGATAGTTGATAGATAACTTAAATTTATACTTTTCCTTAAAAACTTCGGTCAAACTTGTATGAATAGCATTAGACAAAAAGTTGAATCCCTCTTGAATCAATTACCAGATGATTGTTCAATTGAAGATATTCAGTATCATTTATACGTTCTGGAGAAGGTGCGTCAAAGTTTGAACGCTGCCTCTCTGGAGAATACAATCCCCCAAGAAGAAGTTGAGGGTCTTTTAAACAAATGGCTGATCGAGTGAATTATCGCCTTGTCTGGTCGCCCAAAGCAATTGAAGACGTGGATGCGATCGCATCTTATATCAGTCGAGATTCCCCGTCCTACGCGGCGGCCGTCGTGCGCCGAATTCTTGATATAAGCTATTCTTTAGAAAATTGTCCCCTAGAAGCGAAAAAATGCGCCGAATTTAGCGATGAAACCATCCGAGAAAAGTCTGCCTACGCCTACCGTCTGATCTATCAAATTCAAGGGTCAGTAGTTATTATAGCGGCGATCGTCCATAGCAAGCATTTCTTGGATTGATCGAGTCAGTGATCAGTTATCAGTGATCAGTTATCAGTGATCAGTTATCAGTTATCAGTGGTCAGATTTGAATTTTCAGTTCACAAGGGCTGAATCTAATACCAAATTTGTTAAGCTAAAAGCTTTAATTTACTCAGTTTCTAACCTTCTTTTTAGGTAGGAGAATTGCCAGATTCTTTCTTGGAGCCTATTGCCTGTTGCCCCTTGCCTCTTGCCTCTTGCCTCTTGCCTCTTGCCTTCAGTTCACTGATTACTGATTACTGTTTACTGAAAAGTCCCCCAACCCCCAATTTTGAGCCTAATTCCCGCTTAATCCGGTTGAGAATCGAGGTTTCATCGAGGGAATCGAGAATACTGGCCACCACTGCCTTCGGGCCATCGGGTCCCCAGGTGGCCCCATTAGCGAGATAGGTTTTCGTCACTTGGCCGATTGCGTAACAGGATACACCGGCAACTCCCGCTTGAGTCAGGGCGATCGAAGTATAGGGAAGGAGAGAAATGCCGCCAGTGGCAGGAATCGAGAGACCGAGCAGTCCTTTTAGGGAACTTAAGCCCAAAACCGCTAAAAATTCGCTGGCACTAATGCCACCCATATTGAGGGCAATTTTTTGTAAAAGAGCGATCGCCCCCTGACGAGTTAAATCGATGCCGTATAGGCGAGAAAGAGCGAGAATCATGGCTAGATCGATAACTGCCCCCGTAAACAGATCCAACACCGTCACCGGATTCAGAGCGATCGCCGATGCTTTGATCATCACTGCTTTTTGAATCAATTGATTAGCCCCGCGATCACGGATAGCCATTTTGCGGGCGACAATTTGCTCGTTTACCTCGTCCGCATACAGCATAGAATTGAGTGCTACGAGCGATTTACCCTCTCGGTCTAGAATTTCCAAAATTTTGAGTTTCAGGGCTTCTATCTGGGGTTTACCACGAAATCGTTGCGTTTTTAGCCGACCATCCTGCCCTTTAACCGTCTCCGCCAGGAGGGGAGAGGCCGCCACCATAACAATCTCATCGGGGGAGAGTAATTCTTTCACCCGTTCTGAGGCGATTTTCTCATAGATAGCGAGGCGATCGACTTCCGGATACTGATCGATTTTATTAAAGACCAAAATCATCGGTTTTCCTGCTTCCCGCAACTTGGCCAAGGCGGAAAATTCCACTTTGGTCATATCACCAGAGATGATAAAAAGGATTAAATCCACCTGCTGCGCCACCTGACAGGCGAGAATTTCCCTCGTTTGCCCATCTACCTCATCAATACCGGGAGTATCAAGCAATTGCACCTGAGCATTACCCTGGCCGTTCAGGGTCAGACGCGCTAGATGAGGGAAAGTATCATCGCTGCTTAACTGCCAATTTACCCCTTTAATGGTGCGGGTAACTCCGTGTAGAGGACCGGTTGTAAAGATTTCTTGACCGACCAGAGCATTTAAAATCGAGGATTTTCCCCGGCCCACCAGGCCAAAAGCGGCAATTTGAATCAGGGATCGATCGAGTTTTTCCAGCAGGGCCACTAGGCGATCGATCTCCGCTTCTAGACCAATTTTCTCGATCGAGGTAAGATCCAGACGATCGACAAGTTTGCTCAGAGAATTGCGTGCCTGATTATAGTTGAGTTCTTCTTGAATAGTGCCGACACCTCGAAGCGCTTGTTCTAGGTCTTCGGTATTCCAAGCTCGATCGAGGAACGGGTCAGAGGTCATTTCAGTTATCAGTTATCAGTTATCAGTTATCAGTTATCGGTTATCGGTTATCAGTTATCAGTTATCAGTGATTAAGTGGGTGGGTGTTAAAAATTGTCAGATACCCCCCTTATCAAGGGGGGATTAAGGGGGGATCAAGGGGGGAGCCATCTTCAATTTAATTATAACCAGCTTATTATTAAGGATAATTCAGGATGAGTGTCATCTACGACTTGGAACACATCACCAGCTATCATTATCGTAAACCGGTAACTTTTGGGGAACATCGGGCGATTTTTTTGCCCAGCACCGGTCACGGTGAAAGAATTATCAGTTATTCTGTAGAAGCGAATATTGCCGCCAAAACGCGCTGGACTATGGATACTCTATCTAACAACGTGGTAGGGCTTGAATTCGCCGAAGCAGCGTCAGAATTAATCGTTACCTGTCGATTACGGGCAGAACATTTTGGCTTAAAAGCGATCGCTGATTTTCCCCTTGCTCAACGGGCGATCGAAATTCCTGTCCAATATACCCCCGATGAATGGTTAGACCTGGTGGTGTTTATGCGTCCCCACGCCGAGGATGCCGACGGCAGCCTGGCAGCTTGGGCCAAAAGTTTTGTAGCGGGGGATCAAGATGATACCCTCGATGTCATGGAAAGAATGATGGCGGCTATCAAAGATAATTTTACCTACCAATCCAGGGAGAGTGAAGGAACTCAATCCCCCGGAGAAACCCTGCGGCTAAAGTCGGGAACTTGTCGCGATTATGCTTGGTTGATGATCGAAGCTTTGCGAAGATTGGGTTTAGCCTGTCGTTTTGTCAGTGGCTATCTCTACGATGCTGCCCTCGACGGTGGCGAAGTGGGGATGACTGGCTCTGGCGCTACCCATGCTTGGTTACAGGTTTATCTACCGGGGGCCGGTTGGCGTAATTATGATCCGACTAATCAAATTACCGCCGGCTTTGATTTAATTCGAGTGGCGATCGCTCGTCATCCCGGTCAAATCATACCTCTTTCGGGTTCTTGGTTTGGTGATGCCGATGACTATTTATCTATGGATGTTAAAGTAACCATTCGCAAGCTGGGGACGCTGCCAGATTTTGATCCCAGGGAATAGGCGGAATTATAGCGTTTTTCATTGACCGGCAATCGGCTCCTGACTCCCCAAAAGGAAAACTTCCTACTTCACTATTAGGATAACTGCTAAGGTGTTGGTAATTTAAAGCGAAGATTCCCGTTAGGCTGTAGCATTTTTATCGATTTTTGTCAAGATATATTTTACATTTTTTTATCTTATTTCTGGACTCCCCCGTTGACAAAAGGCCATAACCTATGGTGTAGGAGGGATTAAGAGAATTTCCGCCGCCCCGTTACTGGGTACAAATCAGGGAAACCCCTAATAAATCTAAAGCATGATTGTTGCAGTTGGGTCGGTCGAGTTATCTTAGCAAAACGATAACTTCCCGGTAATGATTCCCCCCTCAAAATCAGTAAAACCCTACACCCTACACCCAACCCCCCCGATGTCGGGGGGGTTGGGGGGGCCACACCCTGCCACCACCGAAAAACTTTTTGCCGCAAACCCTATGCGCGGAGATAGGAGTCGTCAATCAGCTAAAAAACTTTGGGGCCAGTTTACCCGGTGTTTACCGACAATGCGCGGTTGCTTACACAGACTTTTGGGAGTCCTATAAGACAGTAATTCCTAGTAAACGTCATCGACCGGTCGGAAAAGAAACTGGTCAAACTAATCCTATTGAAAGATTAAATAATACTTTTCGACAAAGGATTTCTCGGCTGGTGAGAGAGAGAGTCTATCTTTCTCTAAAAAAATGGAGAATCACGTTGGGGAGCCCTTTGGTATTTTATCCATGACTACAATGCACAGCAAAGCAAAGGATTAAGCCGCCATCACTACTACCG
>NZ_SFBZ01000318.1:0-3943 GCF_007095495.1 Microcystis sp. M_QC_C_20170808_M9Col
CCATAAATGAAGTTTTGTCGGATTAAATAATTGGCTGAGTTGTAAAGATTTTTAGACTGCCAAGATAAATTATCTATCTCAGCCCAAAATCGATGTCCTTTCTTGATAATGTGTCTTTCTGCTACTAACATTATTATCCGTTGTCTTTTAACTCAGCTATAATCTTTTCTGTCTTTCTTTTCGACCTTCTTAATCCGTAAATTCGAGAACAAAAAGAGGTGATAATCGCTATTAAATCTGACATCAACTCATCCTGATTTTCCTCACTTTGATTGACAATCTCCAGTTTTTTATCTAGTTCTTTTAACAAGATTTCTAGATAATTAGTCCCAAATCTGGCTAGACGGTCTTTGTGTTCAACAATTAAAACATTATAATTGGGGTCAACTAGAATTTTGGCTAATTGTTGGCGATTATCGTTTAATCCACTGCCTACTTCTTTGACAACTTTGTAGATTTTGTAGCCTCTGGCAACAGCATAATCTTTTAATCGGTCAGCTTGTCTATCTAGATTGTCTTTATTTTCGGCACTGGAAACTCTTGCATAAATGCAAGCTATCAAGTCGGGTTTTGAATGGTTGTCATCCGTTATGATAATTGTACCAGAAGGCAATTGATAACCTGTTAAATTTCCTTGTTTCCACCACCTCCAAGCCGTTCGATAACTTATTCCTGTTTTTTTTGCATATTCTGATAGTTTCATATCTATATATTACCATGCTTGACTATATCTGACTATATTTGTATTGAAACTTTACAATACTAAATCCGTTGAGTATAGGCTACATATCAGGATAGGCAAGAGGCAATAGGCAAAAGGAGGAATAAATAATCAGTTTTTAATAACAGGATTTAGGATAAATCCTGTTTAAAAGGTATAGGGGAGTGGGGAGCGCCGGAGCAGGGAGAAACAATCCATGACTGGGGAGTTAATCACAATATTAAAAACGGATTTGGTATCATCAAATCCTTATTCTCGGTGAGTTAAAATCTCCTAAAAAAATAGGGAGTATTTTCAGATCACTGATTATACTAAATCCGTTGAGTATAGGCTACATATCAGGATAGGCAAGAGGCAAGAGGCAAGAGGCAAAAGGAGGAATAAATAATCAGTTTTTAATAACAGGATTTAGGATTACTTTTTACTGTTTACTGTTCACTGAAAATACTCCCCACACCCTGCCCCCAGGAAAAACTTTTTGGCTCTTCGGTTTGTGTTATGCAATGGACGGGGGTTATAAGGGATGGAACACTTATATAGAAAGGCATTCAGCGATTTTTGTCAATTGTTTTTGATCTAGAGCGAACTAATCAATTAAGCACATACCCTAACTAACTCAACGCTTCAAAATAATCGCGAATTTGATTATGTAGCTGGGATTGACGCAGTTTTTGCAAAGCTTTCAACTCAATTTGTCGTACCCTTTCCCGGGATAATTCCAAAGTGCGACCGATATCGGCTAAAGAATGGGATTTACCATCGAGAAAACCATAGCGCAATTCAATCACTTGTCGTTCGCGAGTGGTTAAATCTGCCAATAGTTCTCTGATATCTCTTTGCAAAGATTCATAGACAAGATGATTTTCTGAAGACACTGCTTCGGTTTCCAAAAGGTCTAATAATTCCGTATCTTTTTCCTTACCCACTTTTATTTCTAAGGAAACCGAACGCGGCACTGTCATCAACAATTCCCGCACAGCTTCAGGGGTCAGAGCTAACTCTTGGGCAATTTCCTCTACGGTCGCAGTGCGACCGCGCATTTGCGATATTTTCCGTTGTGCCTTCTTAATTCTGTTGAGTTTTTCGGTAATATGAACCGGTAAGCGAATAATCTGGCTTTTAGTTGCGATCGCTCTTGTAATTCCTTGACGGATCCACCAGTAGGCATAGGTACTAAAACGATAGCCTTTGGTGGGATCAAATTTCTTGACGGCGCGTTCTAAACCCAGGGTTCCCTCTTGAATCAAATCCAATAATTCTAAACCGCGATTCTGATATTTTTTGGCCACCGACACCACCAGACGTAAATTCGCCTTGATCATCTGTTCTTTGGCACGGGTACCAAGGGCAATAATTTCTTCTAATTCCCCCACTTCTAAGCCCGCTAGGTGCGCCCAACGCTGTTTCCCTGCTTTTAAAGCATTTTTTAACTCAGACACCCTGATTTGGGCGGTTTTTGCCCAGCGTTCTAGGGAGGGACGATGGGCTAATTGAGCGGTTAGCTGATCGCGCACCTCAATTAACTTGACAAATTGCTGTACTTTTGCATCACCTTGTTTAACGGCGGCGGCGCATAATTTCAGTAAAGACAGATGACGCTGTACCTGTTGCGCTTGTTCAACTTCCTCGTCCCGTTTGAGCAGAGGCACTCTGCCAATGTCTTGTAGGTATAAACGTACTAAATCGGTAGTTGTGCCGTTGCTGTAGCTTTTTTCGGGACTAGATACTAAATCATCTTCCAAATCACTGCCGAGAAAATCTTCATCCAGGTCGAGCGAGTTTTCTTTCAGTTTTAAGATAGAAAAAGAGGGACAGATAAATTCAGTTTCGAGCGTCGAGGGGTTAATTGCAGACATGATGGCTTCTCTAGGGGCGACTGTGATAGGAATTAGAAACTTCTAAATCGTTTACCGTAGTCATAGCTTTCCCACTTGAGCGAGGAAATGATGCAGTTGGGAAAATTTTTTTCTCAAAAGTATTTATAATGGAGTGATTTTCCCTACAGTCCTATTCCTATCTATTCCTGATTTTCCAGATAATTACTGATCTCTTCTAGTTTAGCCAGGGCTTTTCCCGACTGTAAACATTGTTGTGCTTGCTGGAAAGCCGTGGGGATATCCGGGGCAATTCCACAGCGCCAAAGATAAAAACCACCGTTAAAAATTGCCGCATCGGTTAATTCATTGTTTTCTCCGGCTAATAAACCCTTTAATTTAGCGGTGAGCATCTCTAAAGATTCGAGGGGATAATCCGAGGGACAGAAGCCATAATCGCGAGGATTTAGGAAAAATCGCTGAAAGGAAGGGGGATCGGTGGGATTTCCCAGACCGATAATCGCCGTCCGATTACAGGCTAAATCACAACTGCCCTCTAATCCTTTCACGGTGGTGAAGTGAGAGATATTTCTCAGAGCGAAAGTTTCGCGAAAACGATCTTCGGTGGGGGGGTGAACAAAACCCGATATCTGATGAATATTACCCACAAAAGGCGACCAGATTAACTCTACCGTAGCCATAGGCGGGCGTTTACCGATTTGCTCCCGATAGGGAATAAAATTCTGTACTAGGGGAAAATGGCGCGGAATATAGAAAAAAGTGAATCTTGTGGTGATTAAACAGTCTTTCACTGCTGCTAAGGATAATTGACTAAAATCTGCTCCTAATTGCTGCCAGATTTCCCTCAGGGAAATGCCGTATTTAGTTGGCATTCGATCGCCCCCGTGCAGGACTACGGGAACCCCCGCCGCCGCTAAGATTAAAGTAGTGATCGGAGTAACCGGGGCAGTGCGAGAGCGTCCATCGTAGGGATTGCCAAAAATAGCGATCGGATGCTGAAAAGAGGCTGATTCTAGGGTTATTTGCGGGCCAAGCTCGGCGTAGGCATCAAGCATTCCCGCTAACTCATCGCTGGTGGGGCGTTTAATGCGATGAGCAATCATAAAAGCACCGATTTGGGCCGGGGTTGCCTCTTGGGTTAACATCATCTTGGTGGCCATTGCCGCTTCGGGACGGGTTAAATTTCTGCCCGTATGGGTGCCACTACCGATCACTTTTAATAATTCTCGAAAAGTATCACTCATCTCAAGGAAAAAAATAAAGAGTAAATAGGGTTTGCTGAATAAATCTAAAAACCTTGTTGGATAAGACTTTTAGACTTGTTTTCCCTCAAAAAGTGCCGACCTTTGGAGTGATTGGGGGGAAAATCCCTGGACTTTTTCCCTGA
>NZ_SFBZ01000319.1:0-18356 GCF_007095495.1 Microcystis sp. M_QC_C_20170808_M9Col
AGAGAAAAAGTCCCAGAATTTTCCCCCTATCTCTCCCACAACTGGTACTTTTTGATTGACAAAAAGTCTAAAAGTCTTACCCAACAAGGTTTTTAGATTTATTCAGCAAGCCCTATCTAGAGCTTGCTGAAAAACTTTTTTAGCATACCCTCAATAGTCAACAGCTTATCAGGGCTTAGTGTCAGGTGATTGTCAACTCACCTTTTTTTGGCATTAAAAATCCCTGAGATTGTCCTGGGCTGCTAGTTGCGATCGCTCTTTTTCCATGGACAATTCCGTTTCCAATTCTTGGCTGAGGAAATAGTTGAGGAAAGTTCGGATAATAGCGATGAGGGCGAGTTGTGCCAAGGCTTCTATAGTAGGTGTGACGGTAGTAGCCACGATGTCTCCACCTAACTGAAACTCTAGGGCTAAAGATAGCCAAGTACCGAAACGAATGCGAATTTGATTGAAGGAAAAAGGGGGAAGACTACGACGGTGACGATTAGACTGCCAAGCTAATTGTAGGGTTTTAATTAATCCGATCACCACACAAGCGATCGAAATACTTTCTAGGCAAAACTTGATGATTGCCACCGCAGAGATCAAGCCTGTTTCTAAAGTTGCTAAAAATTCCATTTCTTCCCTGATTGTCCAAGCACCGAAACTCGCCAGAGAATCCCTAGAAAAGACACTAATCCCATCTTAGCACCAAGGCAACAGTTGACAACGATTTTGATTGCTTTGAGTAAGTAGGTTGGTCTCTTGCCACAAATCCGATAAACCAACCTGCCATCTCAAGATTAAGTGGGTGGGTGGAATTAAATATAAGATGAACGTAGGTTGGGTTGAAGCATGAAACCCAACGCCTGCTCATGTTACGCTACCGCCAACCCATCCTACAACTAATTGTGCCTCCCTACTTAAATTCTTTTTCTGAAACCAACACCCGCTAAACCAAAGGCTAACAGAGCAAGCAAGGAAGAAGGTTCAGGGACGGGAGTGGGAGTTCCATCAAATTGAACCTCAGAGAAGCCAGTACCATTAATAGAACCCCAGTTACTAGCAACAACAAACCGGACAAAAGAGGCTGTAACCGGAGAAGAAAAGCTGAACGTCTCTGGATTTACAGCAGCAGAACTAGTTGCGGCGATAGCAAACTGAGTAGGAGCACCCGCTATAGTCGTGAAAGTTGTCCCATTGGTGGAGGATTGAACAGTCACGCCCTTAATTCCGATAGCCCTCTGTCCGTTAAAGTTCCAGAAGCTAAAACCAGCCAGACTATAGCTGCCATTGAGATTGAAAGTGATATTACCAGTGAGCGCAGTTCCCAACCAAGCATTAGTCACAGTTGCCGCAGCATGAGATCCTGTCAGACTTGGTGTATTACTGGGCAACCCGGCACCATTGACGGTATTGGCTATGTTAGTAGAGAAAGCACTACCCATATTTGTTGAGGCAGTGATGTTAGGAATCAGGGCGGCTTGGGCGTTTTCTGCCACACCCAACATTAACCCTAAACTGGCAGTGGATAAAACAAGGGGCTTAATGGCGAGTTTCATCGGGAAATTTCCTTCAATAATTAACGGAAATGATCTTATTTTTTTTTTTGCCCATTTCTGCTAATTTTGATACAGTTTTTTCCCGTTTTTTATGATTCATAGGTCAGGTTTATTATCAGAAAAAAAGGTTAGAACAGGTTTCTCGCCTGTTCTAACCTCTGACTGACTTAAGCCGGTCTTCCCTCCACCACCTTATCGATTAAACCGTAGGCGACGGCTTCCTCGGCGGAGAGGAAATAATCGCGGTCCGTGTCTTTTTCGATGCGTTCGATGGTTTGTCCAGTGCGATTAGCCATAATTTCGTTTAATTGCTGGCGAATACGCAGGATTTCCTTAGCTTCAATGTCGATATCCGTCGCTTGCCGGCGCCCGGTTCCGCCCATGGGTTGGTGAATCATAATCCGCGCATGGGGAAGGGCGAGACGCTTACCCGGACTACCGGAAGCCAGTAAAAATGCCCCCATGGAGGCCGCTAATCCCACACAGATAGTCACCACTTCCGCTTTGATGTACTGCATGGTGTCGTAGATGGCCATACCGGCGGTAACGGAACCCCCCGGCGAGTTGATATAGAGATAGATGGGTTTAGTGGGATCTTCCGAGTCGAGATAAAGCATTTGGGCCACAAGGGCATTGGCTAACCCGTCGGTGACTTCCTGCCCCAAAAAAAGAATGCGTTCCACCGAAAGACGGCTGTAAATGCTAATCCACTGTTCGTATTGGCTACCAGGCAGACGGTAGGGAACTTTTGGCACACCGATAGGCATAATTGGTAACAACTCCTGCTAATTTGTAATAAATCTTAACTAACTTGGGCGAGGGGTTTCGGTAGTTCCTTGCGACTTTCGAGAACGCGATCGATCAATCCGTAGTCTTTCGCCTGTTGTGGGGTGAGATAGAAGGTGCGATCCATATCTTTCGCCAGTTTTTCGGTGGTTTGACCCGTATTTTTCGAGAAAATCTCTAACATCGTCTGTTTGTTGGCGATTACTTCTTTGGCGCGAATCTGGATATCGGTGGCTTGTCCTTGCGCCCCAGTGCGGTTTTGGTTGAGAACGATGGTAGCGTGGGGCAAGGAGGCGCGAAAACCCTTGGTTCCCGCAGAAAGAATCATCGCTGCAGTTCCCATGGCCTGCCCGATACAGATAGTATGAACGGGAGGTTTAATGTAGTTGAGGGTGTCACAGATGGCGAAAGCTTCGGTTTCGTAGCCGATCGCGTCCCCCGTGTACCAGGATGTGCCGGTAGAGTTGATATAGAAGAAAATCGGTTTTTCGGGATCGTCAAATTGCAGGTAGAGCAGTTGAGCGATAATTAATTCCGTCACGTCCACCCCGACATTGCGCTTGACATCATCGGAGGAAAATAAGGGCAACCCCAGATAGACAATTCTCTCTTTGAGCAGGAGAGATTCTAAGTCTGGTGGTGGTGTCCGATAGGCTGCATCCCCATAATAGGCAGTTTGTACCGCTTTAATCACTGAGTTCATCGAGTTTTTCCGTCATACACAGTATCCTGCTTTTGATTTTAACGTAATCGGGTTGACCGATTCTGTGGGGGTGTTTTTAGCTAGGTTCGTCTCCAGGAATCCCTCATCGACTGCCCGCAGATCTAATACTAAATTCTCTTTAAAAGGTATGGGAGAGCCTGGTGTAGGGTGTAGAGTGTAGGGTGTGAAAACTTTGTACCTCACCATTAAGATAACTGCGATCAGACTTAAAATAGATGGACTCGCAGCATATTCTGTTCTTTTTGTCAAAAAAACTTTCTCTTTGCAACAAAACTACACAATTAATTGATCAACGGGTTGGCTTAAAAAAGGCTCTTTAACTGCCAGTTGTTACTGTTCTTAAATAGGTGAGTGTAGATTTAGCAAGGGTTTTCATGCTCACCAGACAGCTAAAAACCCAAAAAAGCACAGAACATCCCATCATTTCATACTGCGAAATTATACCATAATCGCTGGAAGTATTGCAACCTCGTAAACAAATGAGAATTATTTTCAATAAATTCTTAAGAAAAGATAAATATTGCGAAGTGTAAATTTTAATATGCTCAACTATTAAAGCTTGTTTGATATAAAAAACTTATAATACTAAATCCGTTGAGTATAGGCTACATATCAGGACAGGCACTCATGCAAGAGGCAAAAGAGGGAATAAATAATCAGTTTTTAATAACTGGATTTAGTATAAGTAGGGAGGCACAATTATTTGTAGGATGGGTTAGCGGTAGCGTAACCCATGCGGGCGTTGGGTTTCATGCTTCAACCCAACCTACTGATCACTGATTACTGATAACTGATCACTGATTACTGATCACTGATTACTGATTACTGATCACTGAGAGAAACTTTAAACAGGAGTGACAACTGCTGTTAAAGCGGCAGTAACCGCGTCCATCGGTTGATTACCGTCGATATGGTTAAGAGTCCCCTTTTGACCGTAATAATCTAAAACGGGGGCAGTTTGGTCGATATAAACCTGTAGGCGACGGGCGATCGTTTCTTTAGTATCATCTTGACGACCCCGTTGCATGAGACGCTCAATTAAGACCGTATCTGGTACAGCCAAATTGACCACAAATGTGTAACTATCGGCCAATTCTTCCAGTAATGCGTCTAAAAAGCTCGCCTGTGCCACCGTGCGGGGAAACCCATCAAGAATCCAACCCTTAGCACTGTCAGGCTGTTTTAAACGTTCCTGAATTAAACCTAATAACAACTCATCGGGGACTAATTCGCCCTTTTCCACATAAGCTTGTGCTTGCTGACCAAGTTCTGTCTTCTCTGTAATTGCTTGACGTAAAATTTCACCGGTAGAAATATGGGGAATCGTCAGAGATTCCGCTAATTTTGCCGCTTGGGTTCCTTTTCCCGATCCGGGCGGTCCCAAAAATATCACACCGATCCGTTTGCTCATGGATTAAATATAGGGTTTTAAGGGAAAAAACAACCAGTAACCGGTAAAAGGTCACTGGTTAACTATCTAACTACTTTTTAATCATGTCCTCATAGCGTTGAGACATGACATAGGTTTGAATTTGTTTCGCAGTATCGATCGCCACCCCCACCAGAATTAACAGGGAAGTTGCCCCCAAACCGCGAAAAGTGGTGACACCGGTGGCGCTTTCTACTACAGTCGGCACAGTAGCCACCAAACTTAAAAAGAGAGCGCCCAAAAGGGTGAGACGATTCAGCACCCCTTCCAGATAATTAGTAGTAGCGGTCCCTGGCCGAATCCCCGGAATACTGGCCCCCATTTTTTTCAGGTTTTGGGACATATCCTTGGGGTTAACGATCAGGGAAGCGTAGAAGAAACTAAAACCGAGAATTAGTAAGCTATAAAAAGCCACATAACCCCAACTATCGGGACGCAGAGCATTAACCAACTGGACTAAAACCTGACCGACCGGGTTATCCGTGGGTAAAGCTTGCACCAATTGGAAAGGTAAGACCAACACTGCCGAGGCGAAAATAATCGGCATCACGCCCCCTTGATTGAGTCGTAGGGGTAGATAACTGGTTCTTTCCCGATAGAGACGACGACCCACCTGACGACGGGCAGAAACAATCGGAATCCGACGGGTTCCTTCCTGAACAAAAACAATGCCGATAATCATCACCAAGAAAACCAGCAAGAGAATCACCACTTGAGCGATCGCTTGTCGGCCACCCTGTTGGGCAAAAGTAATCGTATCACCGAGGGTTTTTGGTAAAACAGCGACAATGTTGACAAAAATCAACAAAGATGCTCCATTTCCCAGACCGCGTTCTGTGATCAGTTCCGAGATCCACATCACGAACATAGAACCGGCCACTAAAGCGAGAACCGTAGCAGCGATCGAGGGTAAAGTTCCAGCCACAACGCCGTTAGCCACCAATAAACCGAGAGTAATGCCGATACTTTGAATAATTGCCCAACCAAAGGCAATATAACGGGTAATTTGGGCAATTTTTCGCCGTCCTGCTTCTCCTTCATTTTTCTGTAAATCTTCCAAAGAAGGAAGGGCAGCGGTGAGCAGTTGCACGATAATTGAGGCGTTGATATAGGGAAGAATGCCGAGGGCAAAAATCCCTAACGTCGATAATCCTCCCCCGGTAAACAGGTCAAGGATTCCCAAAGCGGCGTTACCTTGAATAATTTCTGCTAATCTTGCCCGATCCAAACCGGGTATCGGTACAAACATCCCAAAACGGAGCAGAATCAGTAAACCCAATGTAATCAACAAGCGACCGCGTAAACCGGCCGCCTGTGCCATTTGCATAAACGTTTCCTGTGCCGTGGGAGCCTTATCACGACTGACGACCATTAACAGTTACCTCTAGTGCAGTTTTTTTTATGGGAAAAAGTAATCGAGGGGGAAAACTTTCTCGATTTTTTTAAGATTTCCCCTGTCTTTCTTATGATATAGCAATCAGGTCTTGGGGGTTGGGTGTGGGGTGTGGGGTGTGGGGTGTAGGGTGTGGGGTGTGGGGTGTAGGGTGTAGGGTGTGGGGTGTGGGGTGTGGGGTGTGGGGTGTGGGGTGTGGGGTGTAGGGTGTGGGGAGAACAAAGCTGCCCTTTACCTTTTGCCTTTTGCCTTTTGCCTTTTGCCTTTTATCTCCTGTCTCCTGTCTCGGAGTCTCCTGTCTCGGAGTCTCCTGTCTCGGAGTCTCCGTTAAATTTCTTCCCAAGTACCTTGAGCGGCGGTAATTTTCTCTTTAGCACTATTGCTAAAAGCGGCGGCCTTCACCTTGAGGGGAACGGTAATTTCACCATCACCCAAAACTTTTAAAGGGCCGTCGTTGCTGGTGAGAATTTTAGCTTTTAGCAGACTTTCCAGGGTAACTTCCGTATTAGCGGGTAAAGAAGCTAATTTTTTCAGATTAACGATCGTGTATTGACGGGGGTTAACCAAAGGAAAATGCTTTAATTTGGGAACCCGACGATAGAGGGGCATTTGTCCCCCCTCAAAACCGGGACGAGTCCCCGTCCCGGAGCGAGATTTTTGTCCGCGCATTCCCAGACCGCAACTAGCGCCCTGGCCGGCCGAGACACCCCGTCCCACACGACGACGGCGTTTAGTTGACCCCGGTTGGGGGGCGATTTCGTGGAGTTTCATGGTGATTTCTCTATGTGTATAAATGTTCTATAGATACGCCTCGATCCTTAGCAACTTCCGAGAAAGTGCGGAGAGTTTCCAGAGCGTTAACGGCGGCTCTAGCGTTATTGAGGGGGTTATCGCTACCGAGTTGTTTAGCGAGGATATTTTTCACCCCGGCTAATTCTAAAACGGTACGGACAGCACCCCCGGCAATAACCCCAGTCCCCGGAGCAGCCGGACGCATAAGCACCTGAGCGCCACCGGAAGCCCCCCGGGTAAGGTGAGTGATGGAACTAGCCTTAGTTAAGGAGACTTCAATTAGTTGTTTTTTACCATCGGCCACGCCTTTACGGACGGCCCCGATAACGTCTCCTGCTTTGCCGACTCCCACTCCCACCTGGCCGTTTTCATTACCGACCACGACGATAGCCCGGAAGCTGAGTTTTTTACCACCCTTAACCACTTTACTAACCCGGCGGATCTGGATGACCCGCTCTTGCCAAGTGGTTTCTTTTTCTTTTTCGCGGTTGCCTTTGCGACGTTTTGCCATAGTTTTATCAGTGTTGAAAGGATATTTTAGAAGTTTAAGCCGGCTGACCGAGCCGCTTCTGCTAAGGCTTTGACGCGACCGTGATAGAGATTGCCACCGCGATCAAAAACCACTTGTTCGATGCCTTTGTCTAGGGCCCGTTGGGCCACCAGTTTACCCACGGCAGCCGAGGCTTCTTGGGTAGCGGTGGATTCCAATTCCCCGCGCAAGGTGGCCTCTAGGGTAGAAGCGGCAGCGAGGGTGTGTTGGGCTACGTCGTCGATAATTTGGGCGTAGATGTGGTTATTAGAACGAAATACGGATAAACGCGGCCGTTCAGCAGTGCCATTAATTTTGCGACGCACACGCTGGTGACGACGACGGACTGATTCTTTGCGACTAAGTTTCATGGTTTATTTTTTACCTCCTTTACCGCCTTTAGCGCCTTTACCGCCAGCTTTACCAACTTTGCGACGGACAACTTCACCAAGATAGCGAATCCCTTTTCCTTTATAAGGTTCGGGGGGACGAACTTCGCGGATTTTAGCGGCGGTGTTACCGACGGCTTCTTTGTCGATGCCACTGACGATAACTTGGGTGTTGTTTTCTACGGCGACGGAAACACCATCGGGCATCTCCATTTCCACGGGTTTACTGTAACCAACATTAAGAACTAATTTACTACCCTGCGCTTGGGCGCGGTAGCCCACCCCTTGGATATCGAGGCGTTTTTGAAAGCCGGTAGCGACTCCTTCCACCATGTTGGCTACTAGAGTTCTACAGAGTCCGTGGCGTTCTCTGGCGGTACGCGAATCGTCTTGACGGGTAACGAGCAGGGTTTCGCCATCTTTATTGATGGCGACGGCGGTGGGTAGGGTTCTCTGGAGAGTTCCTTTGGGCCCTTTCACCGTCACGGTAGCACCATCGATATCGACGGTGACTTTATTGGGAATAGGAATCGGGCGTTTGCCAATACGAGACATAACAGTTATCAGTTATCAGTTATCAGTTATCAGGGAAGAGTTATCAGTGGGTCAGCTATCGGGTTTAAACTGGGAAAGGCTGACGGCTGATAGCTTATCCTTGTTTACCAGATGTAGCAAAGGACTTCGCCGCCAACGTTTTGTTTACGGGCCTCGCGATCGGTCATAATGCCTTTAGAGGTGGAAACAATGGCGATGCCAATGCCACCGAGGACGCGAGGTAAGTCTTTACTATTGGAATAAACTCGCAGGCCCGGTTTACTGACTCTGGTGAGGGTAGTAATGATCGGTTGACGGTTTTTGCCTTTATATTTGAGGGAAAGAACTAATTGAGATTTAATCCCCTCACCCACTTCCTCAAAGTCAGCAATAAAGCCTTCGTCTTTGAGAACTTGAGCAATACTGCGCGTCATCCGCGTGGTGGGAATTTGAGTAGTGGTCTGCCGAACCGCGCAAGCGTTACGGATGCGGGTCAGCATATCCGAGATGGTATCGTTAGCAGACATGAATTACCTGTTTTTCTCCTAAATTGGGATCAACATCAGTGGTCAGTTATCAGTTATCAGTTATCAGTTATCAGTTATCAGTGGGTCAGTTATCAGATTTGAGTATTAAGTGAGTAGTATTAAATAGCAGTTTCCTGCTGTCTTTTCACTCAATCACTGTTTACTGTTCACTGTTTACTGTTCACTGTTCACTTATTTACCGGTCACTGTTTCCTTTTCTCTTGATTGATTTATCTAAAGGGCATTCCCATCTCTTTGAGGAGGGCGCGTCCTTCTTCGTCGTTTTTAGCGGTGGTGATGATTGAGATGTCCATCCCGCGAATTTGATCGATTTTGTCGTATTCAATTTCGGGGAAGATCAACTGTTCACGAATGCCTAAACTGTAGTTACCACGACCATCAAAACTGTTACCACTGATACCGCGAAAGTCGCGAATGCGTGGTAAGGCCAGATTAATTAGACGGTCTAAAAAAGCGTACATTCGATCGCCGCGCAATGTCACCATGACACCCACGGGCATTCCTTCGCGAATTTTGAAACCAGCGATCGCTTTTTTGGCTCTAGTCACTACCGGTTGTTGTCCGGTGATGGTGGACAGTTCCTCCTTGGAAGACTCCAAAGCTTTGGCGTTTTGTGAAGCTTCCCCAAGACCGCGGTTAACAGTAATTTTGATAACTTTAGGTACTTGGTGGATATTGGTATAACCAAATTGTTCTTTCAGTTTCGGAACAATGGTTTCTTGATAGGTGGTTTTTAGTTTTTGGCTCATAGTTTTTCTGCTTACTTTTCCTGGGCTTGGTCAGGAACTAGAATTGATGGGAAACTAATCAATAATTTCGCCAGTTTTCTTCAGTATCCGCACTTTCCGACCGTCTTCGGTAAAGGTATAACCTACCCGACTGGCGATTTTTTTCTTATCGGAATAAAGCATCACTTTGGAACTGTGAATCGGTGCTTCGTAGGTAACGATTTGACCCGATTCTCCTTCCTGTTGGGGTTTAGTATGTTTGGTGCGGATATTAACTCCTTTGACCACCACGGTACTTTCTTGGGGGAGGGCGCGTAAAATTTCGCCCACTTTGCCCTTATCGGAACCAGCGATTACTTGAACGACATCCCCTTTTTTAACGTGCATTTTTTGCCTTTGGGGTGGGGTTTGACTGTTTTTCTTACTCATTTTTTTTGACCTCAAAGTGTGAAAAGTTTTAGACTAGCCATCAGCCAATTGCCTTGGTACTTTTCACTTTGATCAGAGAACTTCTGGGGCTAAGGAAACAATTTTGGTGTAGTTTTTATCGCGCAATTCCCGAGCGACCGGACCAAAAACCCTAGTACCTTTGGGATTACCGTCATTATTAATAATCACGGCGGCGTTATCATCAAAACGGATGCTCATACCGCTATCGCGACGGACGGTTTGACGGGTGCGCACAATCACCGCCGTCACCACATCGGATTTTTTCACGGGCATATTGGGGATAGCGTCCTTAACCACGGCGATAATTTTGTCACCGATGCCACCGTAGGTACAGTTACCTGTTCCCAGCACCCGCAGACACATTAGTTTCCGCGCCCCGCTATTGTCAGCGACATTTAAGTAGGTTTGTTGTTGAATCACGGTTTTTACCTAGGTGAAATTTAATTATCGGTTAATATTTCCGCCACTTCCCAACGTTTGGTTTTACTGAGGGGGCGGGTTTCACGAATACGAACTCGATCGCCTTGTTTGGCTTGATTTTCTGCGTCGTGAGCTTTAAATTTCTGGGTTTTAACGACGATTTTGCCGTATTTGGGGTGAGGAGAGCGGTTTTCAATGGCTACCACTACGGTTTTATCCATTTTGTCGCTGACTACTACCCCAACTCTTTCTTTAACTGCCATAGTGGGTTATGCCTCCGGGGTGGACTGGGCTAGTTGGCGCTCCCGTTCTACGGTCAATAATTGGCCAAGACGGTGGCGGGTGTGTTTGAATTCGTGGGTTTTTTCCAAGCGGCGGGTGGCCTGTTGCAAACGCAATTCAAACAGTTTCTTTTTGGCAGCGAGGATAGCATCAGCGATGTCCTCATCGCTCATCTGCCTCACTTCGGCGATTTTCGGTAAAGCCATTAGACGAAATCCTCCTCGCGAGTGATAAATTTGGTCTTAATCGGTAATTTTTGGGCGGCTAGGCGCATTGCTTCCCGGGCCACGGGTTCGGCTACCCCGGCAATTTCAAACATAATGAACCCCGGTTTAACCACGGCCACCCAGAATTCGGGGGAACCTTTCCCGGAGCCCATCCGAGTTTCTGCCGCCCGTTGGGTCACGGGTTTATCGGGAAAAACGCGAATCCAGATTTTGCCACCCCGACGAATATAACGAGTCATTGCCCGTCTGGCCGCTTCGATTTGACGGGAAGTAATCCAACAGGGTTCGGTGGCTTGCAGGGCGAAATCGCCGAAATTAATCGTATTTCCGCCGGTGGCCAGCCCGCGCATCCGTCCGCGCTGTTGTTTGCGGAATTTTGTTCTTTTGGGACTTAACATGAGCTATTTACCACTGATAAATATTAGGGATCAGCCCTCACTAGAGCGATCTTCAAACTGTTGACGGCGACGCTGTTGACGGCGCGGTGCTTGAGCGGGAACGGCGGCGGCAATTTCTTCTTGGCCGGGGATAATTTCGCCCTTAAATATCCAAACTTTCACGCCTAGAATCCCGTAGATGGTGCTGGCGGTTTTATAGGAGTAATCAATATCGGCGCGCAGGGTATGCAGGGGAACTCGTCCTTCCCGCACCCATTCAGTCCGAGCGATTTCCGCCCCGTTGAGACGACCGCTAACTTGAATTTTGATCCCTTTGACTTCGGCCCTTTGCGCCCGTTGGATGGCCTGGCGGACAACACGACGGAAGGAAACCCGTCTTTCTAGTTGTTGGGCGATGTATTCGGCGATCAGGTTGGCATCGGCATCAACGCGAGCGACCTCAATGACGTTAATGCGAATTTGACGCTGGCCACCGAGGGCTTTTTGTAAACCTAGGCGCAGCTGTTCGATTCCCGTGCCACCACGACCGACGACGACCCCGGGTCGGGCGGTGTGGATGGAGATATCTACTTGATCGGCCTTACGTTCGATGCGAATATCGGCGATACCGGCATTAGCAAGGTTTTTTTCGACGTATTCACGAATGCGGCGATCTTCTTGCAGTAGTTCGGGGTAACGTTTCGCGTCGGCATACCAGCAAGATTTATGATCTTTGATAACGCCGAGACGAAAACCGAGGGGATGGATTTTTTGTCCCATTGTGGTTTTTTTAGTTAAGGTGATTAGTCTTTGTTGCTAGGAGCGACGGCGACGGTGATATGACAGGTGGGTTTGCGAATTTGGTAGGCGCGCCCCTGGGCCCGGGGTCGAAAACGTTTTAGGGTCGGTCCGCCATCGGCAAAGGCTTGGCTAACTACCAAAGTGGCGGGATCGAGTCCTTCGTTATGTTCGGCGTTGGCAACGGCGGAACGCAGGACTTTGAGGATGGGATCACAGGCCCGGTAGGGCATGAATTCGAGAATAATTAGGGCTTCCCGATAGGAGCGACCGCGGATCTGATCGAGTACCCGTCTGACTTTCAGGGGTGACATCCGAATATAGCGGGCGATCGCTTTGACTTCGTTAGAGGTATCGATGGTCATTTCAGTTATCAGTTATCAGTTAGGTAGGGTGGGTTAGGCGACGACAACTTATAAGACTTAGTTATTAATTTATCTAGTCGCCGTAACCCACCATCTCATGGTTATCTGAACGCTGACCGGGGGCTGACGGTTTTAAGATAACCGCCCACCGATCTATTTCCGTCCTGCTTTTTTGTCGCTCTTGGCGTGGCCGCGGAAGGTGCGGGTGGGAGCGAATTCACCGAGTTTATGACCGACCATCTGCTCGGAAACGTAGACGGGAACGTGCTGTTTGCCGTTGTGAACGGCGATCGTGTGACCGACCATATCGGGAATGATTGTCGAGGCACGGGACCAAGTTTTAATCACTTGTTTACTGCCCTGTGCGTTGAGTTTTTCGATTTTTTCCATCAGGTGGCCGGCGACAAATGGCCCCTTTTTCAGTGAACGACCCATAATTTTCAGTCAAAAGTAAAGTAATAATTTCTAACCCTGGGTACGACGGCGTACGATGAGATCGCTACTGCGTTTTTTCTTGTTGCGAGTTTTGCGGCCGAGGGCGGGTTTACCCCAGGGAGTCATCGGGCCGGAACGTCCGATCGGAGCGCGACCCTCTCCACCTCCGTGCGGGTGATCGACTGGGTTCATGACGCTACCCCGAACATGAGGTCGTTGACCGCGGTGACGGGTACGGCCGGCTTTACCGAGACTGATATTTCTCGCTTCGGCGTTACCGACTTTTCCGATGGTGGCGTAGCATTCACGCCGGATCATGCGGACTTCTTTGGAGGGGAGGCGGATGGTAACGTAATCGCCTTCTTTGGCTACCACTTGGGCGAAACCACCGGCGGCTCGCACCATTTGACCACCGCGACCGGGGACGAGTTCGATGTTATGAACTTCTGTCCCTAGGGGGATGCGACTTAAGGGCAGGGCATTACCGACCTCGAAGGGAGCGTTTTCTCCGGCGATGACGGTATCACCAACGCCTAAACCGGCGGGGGCGATGATGTAGCGTTTTTCCCCGTCTTTGTAGAAAAGCAGGGCAATGCGGGCGTTACGGTTAGGATCGTACTCAATCGCCGCTACTTTGGCTGGAATATCCCGTTTATCGCGACGAAAATCGATAATCCGGTAGAGGCGTTTATGACCGCCGCCCCGGTGACGACTGGTAACGACACCACGATTATTACGCCCCTGTTTACTGTGTTTGTGATGAGTTAGGGACTTTTCTGGTTCGGTTTTGGTGATCTCTTTAAAGTCGGAGATGGCCGCCTGCCTTGTCCCGGGGGTTAAGGGTCTAAAAGAACGAATACCCATAGTTTAGTTTTCCGTTATCGGGTTTCTTGGTTTTTATACGTCGGGATAGAGGGTGATCGAGTCGCCTGCTGCTAGGGTCACGATCGCACGTTTGTATTGGGGTTTGTAACCGAGGAAACGGCCGACGCGTTTTTTCTGACGAGAGGGGCGGCTGGTGTTCACTTTCGTTACTTTCACGTCAAACAGCAGTTCGATCGCCGCTTGAATTTCCGGCTTAGTCGCTTTCAGTGCGACATCGAAGACGTATTTATTTTGTTCTAGGAGTAGGGTGGCTTTCTCGGTCACGATCGGCTTTAGGATCAGATCGGCGAGTTGCCTGGCTTCAGTTTTAAGCACCATAGACCTCCTCAATTTTGGCTAGGGCTGCGGCGGTAGCGATAACTCGATCGGCTAGGAGGACATCATAGACGTTGAGACTGTCCGCGCGAATAATTTTGAGATTGCAGATATTACGTCCCGATAAATAGACATTTTCGGGAATTTCCGCCAGAATTAGCAGAATTTTTTCCTCTGAACCCGCTCCCCAGCGATTTAAGGCAGCGGTGAGTTCTTTGGTTTTGGGTTGAGAGAATTGTTCAGAGAAGCTTTCCACCACGATCAAGTTATCGGCCTGGCCGATCAGGGCGGTTCTCAGGGCTAATCTTTTCTCTTTGCGATTGACCTTAACCTCAAAATCTCTGGGTTTGGGTCCGAAGATGACACCGCCACCACGCCAGAGGGGAGAACGGATCGAACCGGCCCGGGCCCGACCAGTGCCTTTTTGCCGCCAGGGTTTGCGACCACCGCCGCGCACTTCCGAGCGGGTTTTGCTGGAGGCGTTACCTTGGCGGGCCGCCGCTAGATGGCTGACGACGACGCGGTGAATTAGGTGTTTGGCGGTTTCGGGTTTAGCGGTTTTCAGTTCCAGGGTGCCTGTTCCCGCTTCTTCCCCTTGCCAATTTTTGACTGTGTAGTTAACCATGGCTTTAATCTTTCCTTGCCCTATTTACCAAATTTCTTGGCGGGGGTGATGTTTAACAGGGTTCCTGGTTTGCCCGGGACGGCTCCTTTGATCAGGATCAGGTGGCGTTCGCTATCGATTTTGACCACGGACAATTTGCGGATGGTAACTTGGGTTGCTCCGTATTGTCCAGCCATTCTTTTACCCGGGAAGACGCGGCCGGGGGTAGTACCGGCGCCGGTGGAACCGGGGAGACGGTGGTTTTTGGAACCGTGGGTCATGTTACCGCGCTTGAAGTTATGGCGTTTTTGATAGCCGGAGAAACCCCGTCCGATGGTGGTTCCAGCCACATCGACCAAATCGCCTTCTTGGAAGATAGCGGCGGTAATTTCTTGGCCTAAAGTGTAAGCGGATGCGTCCTCGAGGCGGTATTCGATTAAATGCCGCAGGGGGGAGACACCGGCTTTGGCTAAATGACCGAGCAGCGGTTTGTTGAGGGCTTTTTCTTTGACGGTTTTGTATCCCACTTGGATGGATTCATAACCGTCGGTTTTTTTAGTTTTGACTTGGGTGACGGGACAGGGACCGGCTTGAACGACGGTGACGGGAATGGCGACTCCCGTTTTGTTGTCGAAGATTTGGGTCATGCCCAGTTTTGTACCGAGGATACCGATAGACACGGATTGTTCTCTTTATCTTTACTAGACGACAATCAAAAATAACGTGGCCGTGGCTATAGGAGCGGGAAAGATTTTTCCCACTTTATCAGCCTGCCCAACTTGAATGACTTTTTTCGAGTTATTTAAGCTGGCATCCCGTTAAATTCGTAAGTAAGACTAGACAGGTTTGCTGGTTCTGCCTAGATTGTTGCTGGTCTTTGTTTCTTCGGGACTTAAAGGGTTTATCTTCAGTATCCCGGCGAAGACCGAGCGACCAAGGCGGTTCTGCTTGGCAGTGCCTTCAGCACCACCTAACACCGATTTTGGCCACAATCAAACATTATATAATATTTGTGACTTTTTAGGCAAGAGGTTTTTTTAGTCACCGGAAATGATCATATCTAGTCTGGTCAAATTATTTATCCCGTTCGGCGGTCTTCAGCAGCGATGGGGGCAGACCGAGCCAAGAGATTCAATTATAGTAGTTATCTTAATGTTGAGGTACAAAGTTTCCGTTTTGGGGAATCGGTCGTCGGTGGTCGATACCAAATTAGGTTACACTTCTTGATGGGAAACACTGTCAATGAGGGGGGATGACAGCATTGTACTATCATCCCTTGTTTGGAGGTTAAATCGCTTCGAGATCTTTTTCGCCGGTACGGATGCGGACGATCTGTTCCACGGGGGAGATGAAGATTTTACCGTCTCCGATTTCACCAGTACGCGCCGCCGAAATCAGCTTACCGACGACCATATCGACTTGATTATCTTCGACAACTATCTCGATCTTGAGTTTTTGGAGAAATTCGACGGTGTACTCGGAACCGCGATAACGTTCCGTTTGACCTTTCTGACGACCGAAACCTCTAACTTCGGAGACAGTCATGCCGACAATGCCCGCGTTAACCAGGGCGAGTTTCACCTCTTCAAGTTTAAAGGGTCGGATAATCGCTTCTACTTTCTTCAAAATATCTATCTCCTCGTTGCGTGACGATACCTTCTTGGTGAATTAACTGTTAATTCTAAACGCAGAATCCCGACAATAGCGCTTAAAGTCATGATTTCTTCAATTATTGGCCTTGGTCACAGTCTTCTGTGGTGAAAAATTTCTGGGTGGGAATTGGCCCACCCGCAGCCATAAATAAACCAACTAGAGAGATAATCCTAACTGAAGACCAAAAACACCGTGAACCAGCAGTAAAATTAGGGCAATACTGCCGATATAGGCGTGAACAGTCCGGAAAAGTTCTTTTTTCCCGCCAGCGAAGCCAGTTAGGGACAATAATCCATTGAAAGCTAATAAACCGATCGCGATCGATCCTGTCCAGAAATGGCTGCTTTCGAGGATGGGATGTTTCTGCATGACTAGGGATAAAATACCGCCGGTGTAACCGAGAGCGATAAATAAAAACAGCCAGGGGGCGAGTTTGCGGTGATCAGCCCGATTTTTGGCCACTACTTCCCCATCTTGGCTTAAACGGCTTTGCCAACCGGCATAGGCAGTATAACTACCCATAACTAAAACCACAATCCCCATCATGACTGGATGTCCCCAATGAACGATCGGTTCGGGAGTTCCGAGACCGCGAAAGGCAGCGGCGATCGGCTCTAGCGCATCACTTAAACTTTGATTCATGTTTGTTACCTAACTTTACAAAACCCTCTCGCCTAAGATTTTAGCCGATCTCTGGCCTAGAAAAACTTCGGTTAGCCGAAAAAATGTCAAGCCTTCGCTAAATTTCTTAACATTTCAGCTAGAGATTAGCGGAGAAATATAGAATAAAGGCAGGGGAAAGCAAGGATCCCCAGGGGGATTAGCCCCTAGGAGGGCATTATGACTTATCTGCTCAAAGATCGGCACTCGGCAGGGAGACTATTAGCTAGTTACTTGACAGAATATACTAATAGTGCTGGGGTGCTAGTTTTGGCTTTGCCCCGGGGTGGGGTTCCGATCGCCTTTGAAATTGCCCAAAGGTTACATTTACCGCTAGATCTGTGTTTGGTGCGAAAATTAGGTGTACCGGAGCGAAAAGAGTTAGCTTTTGGGGCGATCGGTCAGAATGGTGTGCGGGTGATCAATGAAAGTATCGTTGAAGACTTGCACCTATCGGAGGCGATGATGGAAAGGGTAGCAAAGGAAGAAATGATCGAATTAGAGCGACGTGATCGTTTATATCGAGGGGAGCGACCCTTTCCGGACGTGACGGGAAAAACGATTATTCTAGTAGATGATGGGATCGCTACGGGAGCAACGATTAAAGCGGCGATTCTGACCCTGAAAGCTAGAAACCCCGCTGCTATTATTATTGCTGTTCCTGTTGCCCCGCCGGAGGTCTGTGATCAATTAGAAAAATTAGTCGATCGAGTAATTTGCCTACATAAACCCTACGAATTGAGATCGATTTCTCTTTGGTACGAGGACTTTTCCCAAACCAGCGATGAGGAGGTGCAAACACTTTTAGCCAGCGTCGATAGTTCTTTGATTCCAGTTTAGGGAAGAAGGGAGAGGGAATTAGGAAGTGGGGTAGTGGGGTAGTGGGGAAGTGGGGAAGTGGGGTAGTGGGGGGGAAAATAAATAACAGCAATCTCCTGAATTCAGAAGTCAGAATTGAGACTTACGAATTCTAACTTCTGACTTCTACGGCATCGGTATCAACGGCATTGGTTGGGGAAGAAACCTCGGTTTGATTCTTTACTCTCCCCGGACGGCGATTGCGATAATCAAGAACTAATCGCGATAATTCCGTGGTTAAAAGGGTGAGGACAATACCATCATCGATCCAACCAATAATCGGGAAAACGTCAGGAGAAATATCGAGGGGGCTAAACAGATAAACCATAGTTCCCAGAATGATAATCCAACGATATTGAGGGTGAGTGATTTTGCTGCTGTACCAGTTGTAAAAAGATTCAACAATCGGTTTCATTAATTTGTCCTCGTTGACTGTGATAATTTAATTTTGTCAGGTTGTCCCTGGGGCTGATAGTGAGGTTTCACCCCCATTATCTAGGGTGATATCCGCTAATTAGGGTCTGCTGAAAAAGTTTTTCGTGGGGACAGGGTGTGGGGTGTGGGGTGTGGGGTGTAGGGTTTTACCGATTCTCATCTGGTCAATTACCTAATTTTCAGAGAAAAAGTCCCAGAA
>NZ_SFBZ01000032.1:0-13361 GCF_007095495.1 Microcystis sp. M_QC_C_20170808_M9Col
GGGCTAATTGTGCATCTGCTGGGCAAACAAATTAGCCTGTAATTCAGAGCCGGCAATCGTTTTGACGATTTAGATAAAATTTTCAATGTGACACTTTAGGGTGCGGAATGTGGGTTATATATACAATCAATATATACATAACCTATATGTATAATATATACATAACGAACGCCTGTTCCCCAGTTTTAAGAATTGCCTAGGGGACAATTCATAATTATAAATCAGCAACGCCGAGAATCGAACCTATAATGGAGAGAAGTATTCTCCAGAGTCAACAATATGTCACTCAGTCAACTGTTGCCCACAGTTAATCAGTTATCTCACCAAGATAAGCTTCGACTCATTCACTTTCTGCTCCTAGCAGTCGCCAAAGAAGAGGGATGCAGCCTAGAACCAACTAGAGAACCTGATCCGGAAAATGTACTGCTTGAGCAACTGGCATCCACTGAAGCCGTGCTATGGTCGCCTCAAACCGATAGCGCAGCAGTGCAGGCATTGTCGGAGCTTCTGATTGCTGCAAAGGGAACATCCAATGCTTGATGGACAACGCTATTCATTTACTGAACGAAGAGACAACCTAGGGCGATTTAGCCGTTACAATGCTTGAAGATAATCGGCTTTGCAGCAATCCAGATATGAATGCTAATTGTGCAAAGTATCCACAAGTTAACTTGGTTCGGAGTTTGAAGAATTGCTCAGAAGACAATTCATAATTAAAATCAGCAAAGCCGAATCATCTAAGGACTAATATGAATTTGACTGAGAATATAACGCAAGCGATCATAATCATCCTTAAGTAAAACACTTAACTGTCTGCCCACATTCACTAACCATTGTCGATCGGCTTGACGCAATTGATACATCTGACGGATAGAAGCAGCTGCCAAAGCTTCCACGGGAGTATTTTTGACCTGTAATAAAATTCGTAAAAAGTCTAATTGTTCACTAAAATAAACCACTTCTAACGACTCACATTGATAAACCGCCTGATGAATTTGTGGGGGTCGGGGAGGAATATATTGATAGATATAACCTCGACCGGCACCATTGCCATTAAATTGTCCGGGTAAGGTTTCAAAACCGACAATAGTTGCCCGAAATTCCGTTTTTAACATAGCGAAAATCTGCGGCTGTTGTTCCCGCAATTCAGCCAAAGATAACCCCAAAGCTCTAGCGCGATGTACCGAATCGATGGGGGCAGTGGTGGCAAAGGTGACAATCCCAAAAATCTTATTACCCGTTTCTTCATCGTAGGCTTTTACCCAACTACCAAAAGCAGGCATAAAAGGAAAGTTTAACTCCTCTGGTTCCAAACATTGCGCCAAAAACTCGGTCGTCGTCGTCTCGATAACTTCGGCGATATGATCGGGATGGCGGTTATCCGTGGCCAATTGCGGTAAGGGTGGACGCATGGTTATTTTTTGCCTTTAGCCGGGGCAATAATTACTTCTTCTAATTCCGAGAGATTAAAGGTGACTAACTTATCCCAGTTGCCCCCCTCAAAAAGAACGGCCACTTTCCCATCGCTTAAACGCTGGGCTAAACCTTCAAATTTATAGTAGGTATCATCGGGATTGGTGACTCGAACGGTACTACCTGGCAAAATCATAGGATTGACGACGAAATTATAATTACTGTCTTTTAGCTTATCAAAAATTAGTGATCAGGGAGTCGTGACTTACCCCTACCTTCTGTTATCCGTCTTAGGCAATACGTCCCTGTTCTCTACCCGATCAGGCGATCGCAATTCGTTGATCAGGCGACAATTGCTGTACTGCTTAAATAAGCTGTTCTAAAGTTAAGGGAATGGTTCTCATCGATTTTGCTTTATTTATAATTTGCTCTATTCAACCCTCAACCCCAGCCACAGGCGAGCGCACTAACTCGTAGAGTGAGCTTTTCGATAGCGTAACGCACCAATTTAATAATAAAGTTAGTGCGTGGGGTGCGGATTGTTAATTTGAGTTTTTTATCAAAGATAATCGCCGTCTAACACACCCTACAAGATCGGCGTACTGCTAGGCAGTGCCTTCGGCATCGCACTCAATAAGTCATTGGGGGGACAAATTTAATATTTTTCCTTGGGTTGACTCTAAAATTGAATCTCGGATAAAAGAACTAGCATTAGTAATCTCTAGACCAATTAATTCTCCTAAATCATTAAGTTCAGCCGTAATATTTGGATTAATTTCTACACTGTTAGCTTCTGGTTCATCAGAAATAGTTAAATGAAGAATGTCTTCTTGTTCAAAGTATCTCATTTTAGGTTTGCTCATGGATAGTATATCTCCCAGTTGTTAGGCGAAATCGAATTTGTTGGCGTGTTGTCGCATGAATGGTGACAGGAGTTATAAAATTATCATCGTATTCATAAGGAATAATTACTAAACGATTATCATGCTTGCCTACGGCAATAAGACGACCCGTTTCAGTATCGTAGTACCTTTCTCCAGAGTATTTGAGAATCTCTTCTATTTTAGCAAGTTCAAATCCTCTCAGTTTGGCTCGATATTGTAAGTAATCCGACCAGATAATATTCGGCATTATGAGCAGACTTTGCTAATTATCTGTTATCTATTTTAATCTAAATTCTCCTTCCCAAACCCCCAACACCGCAACCAACCGAAACCATAACCTTAAGGGTGGTGCGTTCCCCAATATCACATCATGTCGCAGTCGCAAAGGTTTCAGGGAACGCACCCGACAAGATCGGCGTACTGCTAGGCAGTGCCTTCGGCATCGCACTATTTTCACCTTCCCAATTATATCTTATTCGGTAACACAGAATGATAAAGTTGGTGTTTTTACCGAATTGGTAACCGCCTAACGCACCCTACAAGATCAGCGATCGCATTAAATACATTTTATTTACCTCAATAACTCTGTTGCTTCTTTTAAGACTTGAGTAATTTCAGGTTTTTGACAACTAATTACATCGTTTGGGAAATGCTTGTGATGGGTAAAAGTAGAGAGATTGGGAAAGTGAGGGGTATTATCATAACGAAAAACTAGGTTGTTTTTTTCATCTTGGAAATGGTAACGATAATCTAGGAATTCTAAGTAATTGTCTGTGATTACTACAGCTTCGTTTATTTCTAATAAATGGGTCTGCTTGAAACGTCACCTAATTCTTAAATTAGCTCTGTGTGATGTCATTATTTCTTCTTAATAACGTTCTACATAAGCATTTTTACACTGCACAATTGCTTGCTCTACTTGATTGAGGTAATCAGATAAAAGTTGAAGCAGCATGATTTAATCTTTGTTCTAATTCTTGACGCAAAGCAAGGTAATGACGATAATCGTTTGCCCACTCTATAAATATTATATCATCTGACAATATTCCCTGATTGTATTCGTTATAAAAATCTTCGGAATCCATTTTATGTTGGTTCTCATAGACGCTAAGTCGTTTGGCAACAGCAATCAAAGCATCTAAAGATGATGTATATTGAATGGTCTGTTTACGCATTTTTCTTTTACTCCAAAATAATGATATTTTGATTATAAATGATTGCGCTCAAACAAAAACATAAATCCTAGGGTGCGAAGCGCGTAAGCGTAACGCACCAATTTAATCATAAAGTTGGTGCGTGGGGCGCGGATTGTTAATTTTGGTTTTTTATCAGAATTGGTAGCCGCAAACACGCACCCGACAAGCTATAATTGAGTTTATGAACTTACAATTTGAGTGGGATAACTCTAAGGCAAAACTTAATCTCAAAAAGCATGGCATCAATTTTGAAGAAGCCAAGGCTGTTTTTCGATATCCTCTAGCCTACATTTTTGATGATGAGTGGCATTCGGTCGGTGAAAAACGAGAAATTATTATCGGACACGATGACAAGAATCGCCTTTTAGTAGTTTGTTTTACTGAAAGAAATCAAATGATTCGTATTATCAGCGCACGTTTAACAACCAAAAAGGAACGCCAAGACTATGAAAAATACACAGGATTCTGAAACCAACCCAAATTTACAAGAAGACCTACTTCCTGAATATAATTTTAATTATAATAAGGCTCATCCTAATCGTTTTTCCTCTCAGGTAAATGAGACAAAAATAACTGTAACCTTAGAACCAGATGTCGCTAAAGTTTTCAAAAATTCTGAAGATGTAAACAAAGCACTTCGAGCTATCCTATCTGCTATTCCTGAAAAATAAGTTAACAGTAATCTTGTAGGGTGCGTTATTAACGCACCAATTTAATCATAAAGTTGGTGCGTGGGGCGCGGATTGTTAATTTGAGTTTTTATCAGAGATTATCGCCGTAAACACGCACCCTACCAGATCGGCGTACTGCTAGGCAGTGCCTTCGGCATCGCACTATTGGGCATTCAGGTTTCTGAGAATTTTTTGTGCTAAAAACTCTTTGATTTCTGTATGTCGTGGTACAGCTTCAATGACCCCAGTTTGAGGGTTAATCCAAAGAGAATGAGAAGCACCCTCTCGCTTAAGATAACAACCAGCTTTCCGCAACTTTTTTTCTAATTCTTGACGTTTCATGGAATGGAAATTGTCTCCTCGATCGCCTCTTTCGGTAGTCCTCGACGAATATCAGCCAAACGATCTTCAAAAATTAGTTGAATAGCACTTTTTAAGCTTTCTTTGGCTTCTTCAATGGTTTCTCCTTGACCATTTGCACCTAGGACTTCAGGACAAATCGCCCAGTATCCCCCTTCTGTTGCTGCTTCAATGATGGCGGTGAATTCTCCTTTCATGACAATCTCCTTTGATAATTTATGAATTATTCGATAATTTATGAATTAGCGTGCTGCCACGCAGTGCCTTCAACATCGCACTCTCAATCAAAATATTGGGACTTAGGCGTTTTCGGTCAGCAAAAAAGGCTCAAACCATTACGGGACAAAGGGTTAACCTCGATTTATGATTTTCCTTGATCTATCGGGGTTTCAGCGATTTTGGGCTTCTCGAAACGACACAAGATTAGAGCATCATGGGGATGATGTTGGGTTGAGTACCGATCACCCAACCTACAAGAGCGGCGATCGCAATAGCAATCCGTCGTAACGCACCAATTTAATAATAAAGTTGATGTGTTACAGCCGATTGTTAATTTGTTTTTTTATCAGAGATTATCGCCGCCTAACGCACCCTACCAGATCTATACTCAACGGATTTAGAATAATAGGTTCCAATCCCAGTGATCTGTGCTACCATTCGGGGTAAATTCAAGCGATCTCCAGACACCTATGAGCAAGGTTCTCGTGTTGAATGCCTCCTACGAACCGCTAAATATTACCAGTTGGCGGCGCGCAATCGTTTTATTGTTGAAAGGAAAAGCTGAATCCCTAGAACATAACGGAAAAGTGGTTTGTCGTGACTTACCCTTGCCTTCTGTTATCCGTCTTAGGCAATACGTCCGTGTTCCCTACAAGGAAATGCCTTTAACCCGTCGTAATATTCTCGAACGAGACCATCACACCTGTCAATACTGTCTCTACCGAGGTGAACAATTAACCATCGATCATGTGATTCCCCGTTCTCGCGGAGGGGGTGATACCTGGGAGAATTTAGTGGCGGCTTGTGTGCGTTGTAATGTGCATAAAGGCAATCGTACACCAAAAGAGGCCAATATGTCCCTGCACGCCCAACCCCGTCGTCCCTACAGCAGTCTCCACTTTGAGCTATTAAAGCACACTAGGGAGAATCACAATCACGAATGGCGTAAATATGTCATCGGCATTTAGGGTGAGAAGGGCATGGTGAAACCAAGACCAAAATTGATTCCCATGCCATTATTATTAGTCTGGGTGCGAGGATTGGCAACTCCCGTGCCTAGATAAACCGCACAACCGCGACAGGGGGAATTGACTCGGTAGCGCACCGCCATGGGATCATTGGGATCGGTGATAGTTACTCCCTGATTGTTTAAATCTTTAATTAGATTGGTGACGGGTTTGAAAAAATCGGCGCTGGGGGGTTGACTTGGTTGCAGTTCTAGGGTTTGTTCTTGGGAAGCAAGAACAATTTCCGAAGCGATAACTAGCAGCACAGAGGTAGTTAAGCCAAATAAACCCAGATTATTTTTGATTTTCATCTTTTTTATCACCGAGAGATTGTTAATTTCTTCTGGTGAGAATTCTAGCGTTTCCTCACCAGAAAGGAACCTAATCAGTAAAAAAAATTTACTAATTTCTGCCATACTTATAATAAGCGGCACAAGCACCTTCACTAGAAACCATACAAGTACCGATGGGATGTTCGGGAGTACAAGCAGTCCCAAATACTTTACATTCCCAGGGTTTTAAAACACCTTTAAGAATTTGGCCACACTGACAGGCTTTGTGATCTTTAACACGCTGATTGGGTAGGGTAAATTTCTTCTCCGCATCAAAATTACTGTACTCATCTCGCAGTTTTAACCCTCCTTGAGCAATTTCTCCTAAACCTCGCCATTCAAACTGATCTCGCAGTTCAAAAACTTGGTCGATTGCCGATAAAGCGACTCTATTTCCTTGATTTTGTACCACTCGATCGTACTGATTTTCGATCTCACATCTCTGCTCATCTAATTGTTTTAATACCATCCAAATTGATTGGAGAATATCCAAAGGTTCAAACCCAGAAACTACCACAGGTTTATGATATTCTTGGGCAATAACTTGATAGGGTTCTGTGCCAATTACCATGCTAACATGACCAGGACCAACAAAACCGTCTAACTGTAAATCTGGGTTATCTAACAAAGCTTTCAGAGCGGGAATAATCACCACATGATTAGAAAATAAACTAAAATTAGTGATACCATCTCTTTGCGCTTCTAAAACAGTTAAAGCTGTGCTAGGAACGGTTGTTTCAAAACCTAATGCTAGAAATATTACTTCTTTATCGAGATTTTCTCTGGCAATTTTTAAGGCATCGCGAGGAGAATAAACCATGCGAATATCATCCCCTTTTGCTCGTGCTTGCAGCAGACTCAAATGGGAACCGGGGACACGCATAGTATCGCCAAAAGTTGTCAGAATTACGTTCGGTTGTTGTGCGAGAAAAATGGCATCATCTAAACGACCTCGTGGCATTACACAAACGGGACATCCGGGGCCGTGAATTAATTCGATAGTTTCCGGAAGTATTGCCTCGATACCGTATCTAAAAATTGAGTGGGTATGACCTCCACAAACCTCCATAATTTTAGTAACTTTTTCCCGCTTTTCAGAGATTCTTATCGATAATTGTTCAATTTGTTGAATTAATCCTGCCGCTTTAACCGGATCACGAAATTCATCAACGTATTTCATAACAAGCTTTCTCTCTATAAGTGGTTGGACAAAAGTAAAGTTAATTGTGGAGCCAGTCGTCGGTCGTCAGTAATAATTGCCGTAATTTATATTTCTTAAGATAGACAACAGAATTAATTGGTGGCTAACTAATTAAGAACATTAATTATGATTAAATTCTTCCTCTAATTCCAATAATTGTGTTAATAAATTTAAGGTTTCTTGCGCCTCATCTTCATCAATTCGATTCATGGCAAAACCCACATGAACTAATACCCAATCGCCTACACAAGTATTAGCAGGATGGTCTTCATCAACAATGCAAGCGATATTTACTTCTCTTTTTACACCCCCCACATCGACGAGAGCCAGATGATGGTTTTCATCAATAATTGCCGTAATTTGTCCCGGTATGCCTAAACACATAGTTTTTACCTTAAATCTAGTTTTTGTTAATTATGGGCTGATTTTTTGGGTAGAGATTGCAGTAATATCAACTGACAGCCCTTCTCATAAAGATGAAGTATAAGCTAATTTGGTATCGACTCCCGACGACTGGCTCCCGAAAAGGAAAACCGAGTCAAAGGTCATCCTTTTTACTTGCTCTTACCTGCCATTCTGGACTATTGCCCTCAAGAACAGCTTTTTTTCCCGTATCTTTTTTAAGATTTCCCCTGTCCCGGACCGTGGACAATATCCCAACAAGGGTAAAACTTTTGTATTAAGGACTACATCTATGATAAGAAATTATTCAATCAATCGATCGGGTGACATTCTAGGCTATGATTTCCCTGACTATAGTTATTTCTCTACATTAAGGAAAATCGACAATGACAGCCTTTCCCATCGATTTGACTGCCTATAAACCCATCAGTCTCGACCCCAGTAACCCCACCCTCACCGACGACCAAAGAAGCGCCCTAAAAGCCAATATCCAACTCTGTCGCGATGCTATCATCTTTTTTACTGCCACGGGTGCGGCCCGGGGTGTGGGTGGACACACCGGCGGCCCCTACGATACCGTCCCGGAAGTGGTGATTCTCGATGCTCTTTTCCGCAGTCAACCTAGTCAATTTGTACCAATTTTCTTCGATGAAGCGGGACACCGCGTCGGTACTCAATATCTCATGTCTGCGTTAGAAGGTTCTTTACCCCCAGAACAATTAATGCACTACCGCGAGGCTAATTCTAAACTCCCCGGACACCCGGAATTGGGATTAACCCCAGGCGTAAAATTTAGTTCTGGCCGTTTAGGACATATGTGGCCCTACGTTAACGGTGTCGCTTTAGCTAACCCCGGAAAAACCGTTTTTTGTTTAGGTTCCGATGGTTCTCAACAGGAAGGCAATGACGCAGAAGCTGCCCGTTTAGCCGTGGCTCAACACATCAATGTTAAGCTGATTATTGATGATAATGATGTGACGATTGCTGGTAATCCTTCCAAATATTTACCCGGTTATGATGTGGCCAAAACTCTCGTTGGCCATGGTCTAAAAGTGTTAGTGGGAGATGGGGAAGATATCGATAGTTTGTATCGCAATATCTGTGAAGCAATTAATACTCCTGGCCCGATTGCGATTATTAATAAACGTCCCATGTGTCCCGGTATTGAAGGTTTAGAAGGTTCTAACCACGGTCATGATGTGATTTCTGTACCCTTGGCTTTGAAATATTTAGAGGCAAAAGGACACAGTGCCGCCGTGGAATATCTCAACAGTATTAAGAAGCCTTCTAATGACTATAAATTCCTCGGTTCTGGGGATAAATGGGGTTCTAACCGCAACGTTTTCGGCGAAGCAGTAGTCAGTCTTTTAGGCAAAATGAGCGAGGAAGAACGCAAGGCTAAGGTATTAGTAGTAGATAGCGATTTAGAGGGTTCCTGCGGTCTGAAAATTATCCACGATAAACATCCCGAAGTGTTTATTCCTTCCGGTATTATGGAACGGGGCAATCTTTCGGCAGCCGCTGGTTTTGGTATGGAAAAAGGTAAACAGGGAATTTTCGCCACCTTTGCCGCTTTTCTAGAAATGTGTATTTCTGAAATCACCATGGCGCGTTTGAATTATTCTAATCTTTTATGTCATTTTTCCCATTCCGGTATCGATGACATGGCGGATAATACCTGTCACTTTGGTTTGAATAATTTCTTTGCCGATAATGGACTGGATGACGGTTACGAAACCCGTCTTTATTTCCCGGCCGATGCGGCACAAATGACCGCTTGTGTCGAGGCAACTTTCCATCAACCCGGTTTACGTTTTATCTTCTCGACTCGTTCTAAAACTCCCAATATTCTTGATACTAACGGTCATAATTTCTTTGGCGATGGTTATACCTTTGTCCCTGGAAAAGATGAAGTAATTCGGGAAGGCACTGCCGGTTATATCATCAGCTTTGGAGATGGTTTATACCGCGCTGTAGATGCAGTGGAACGCTTAAAACAAGAAGGTATTGACGTGGGTTTAATTAATAAACCGACTCTCAATGTAGTGGATGAAGAAATTATTGCTAAAGTTGGTAGTTCTCCCTTTGTTTTAGTGGTAGAAGCATTTAACCGTCGCACGGGTTTAGGTAGCCGTTATGGTTCTTGGTTACTCGAACGCGGTTTAACTCCTAAATACGCCTATATCGGTACTCACCACGAAGGTTGTGGCGGTTTATGGGAACAGTTCCCCCACCAAGGTATTGACCCAGTTGGTATCATTAGTAAAGTTAAATCTTTAATCGCTTAGAGAGTATTTTAGGGGGGAATTAATCAGTTATCAGTTATCAGTTATCAGTAAACAGTAATTAGTAAACAGTCATCAGAACGTAGGTTGGGTTGAAGCATGAAACCCAACGCCTGCATCGGTTACGCTACCGCTAACCCATCCTACAAATAATTGTGCCTCCCTACTTAGGTTTTAGATTCGGCCCTTGTGAACAGTAATCAGTAATCAGTAATCAGTGGACATCTTTAATAATTAAGATTTTAGCTTGGTTGAGAGATTGAACATTTGTACTAAAATTTCCCAGAAGCAGTTTAAATCCATTACAGCTGATCAACTTTAGCGGCTTAAATCGCACCATTGAGGGGAAATCCCCCTTAACTAGGTACGGTAAGCCCCTAGAAGCCAACAAACCGGTCAATCTAGAATAGTCTCAAGGGTATAAAAGTAATCTCTTATAGAAAATGCAGCCAACCAATCCACAACAATTTACAGAAAAAGCTTGGGAGGCAATCGTCAAAACGCCGGACATTGCCAAACAGAACAGTCAGCAACAAATCGAAAGCGAACATCTAATGAAAGCCCTACTGGAACAGGAGGGATTAGCGGGCAGTGTCTTTAGTAAAGCTAATATTAGTCTAGCCCGTTTGCGGGATCGCACCGATGATTTTATCCGTCGTCAACCGAAAATCTCTAACCCCGGCGACTCGATTTATTTAGGTCGTAGTTTAGATAGTTTACTCGATCGAGCGGAAAATTATCGTCGAGAATTTGGAGATGACTTTATCTCGATCGAGCATTTAATTTTAGGTTACGCTAAAGATGATCGCTTCGGTAAAAATATTTTTCAAGAATTCGGACTTACGGAAAACAAACTCAAAGAAATTATTCAACAAGTCAGAGGTAGTCAAAAAGTGACCGATCAGAATCCAGAAGGCAAATACGAGGCCCTAGAAAAATACGGACGGGATCTCACCCAATTGGCACGGGAAGGTAAATTAGATCCCGTAATTGGACGGGATGACGAAATCCGTCGCACCATTCAGATTCTCTCGCGTCGGACTAAAAATAACCCAGTTTTAATCGGGGAACCGGGAGTAGGAAAAACGGCCATTGTCGAAGGATTAGCCCAGCGGATTATTAACCGTGATGTGCCAGAATCTCTGTTAGACCGGACTCTCATTTCTCTCGATTTAGGAGGCTTAATTGCGGGAGCAAAATATCGCGGAGAATTTGAGGAAAGATTAAAAGCTGTCCTCAAGGAAGTCACCGATTCCCAAGGCAATATCATCATGTTTATTGATGAAATTCATACCGTTGTCGGTGCGGGAGCCACTCAAGGGGCAATGGATGCGGGCAATTTATTAAAACCAATGTTAGCCCGGGGTGAATTGCGTTGTATTGGGGCCACTACCCTCGATGAGTACCGCAAATATATCGAAAAAGATGCGGCGTTAGAAAGACGCTTCCAAGAGGTTTTAGTGGATGAACCAAATGTGGTCGATACTATTTCGATTCTTCGCGGTCTCAAAGAACGTTATGAGGTGCATCATGGGGTGAAAATTGCCGATAATGCTTTAGTGGCAGCGGCACTGCTTTCTAATCGTTATATTAGCGATCGCTTTTTGCCAGACAAGGCCATTGATTTAGTTGATGAAGCGGCGGCAAAATTGAAGATGGAAATCACTTCTAAACCAGAAGAACTCGATGAAATTGATCGCAAAATTCTCCAGTTAGAAATGGAAAGACTTTCTCTACAAAGGGAATACGATCCAGCTTCGCGAGAACGGTTAGAAAAGTTAGAAAAAGAACTGGCTAACCTCAAGGAAGAACAATCGGGATTAAATGCCCAATGGCAAGGGGAAAAAGAGATTATCGATCAAGTTCGTGGGGTTAAAGAAGCGATCGAACAAGTTAATCTGGAAATTCAACAGGCCGAACGAGATTATGATTATAATCGTGCCGCGGAATTAAAGTTCGGAAAATTAACCGATCTGCAGCGGCAAATGTCCGCCATAGAAACTCAATTGGCCGACAAACAAACCACCGGCAAAAGTTTATTAAGAGAAGAAGTTCTCGAATCGGATATCGCCGAAATTATCTCGAAATGGACGGGAATTCCTCTCAATAAATTAATCGAATCGGAAAAAGAAAAACTCCTCAATCTGGAAGAGGAATTACACGAAAGTGTCATCGGTCAAGAGGAAGCGGTCACAGCCGTAGCCGAAGCGATTCAACGTTCCCGCGCCGGTTTATCGGACCCCCACCGTCCCACGGCCAGCTTTATTTTCCTCGGTCCGACGGGTGTTGGCAAGACAGAATTGGCGAAAGCTTTAGCGCGCAATCTCTTTGACACCGAAGAGGCTCTAGTTCGCATCGATATGTCGGAATACATGGAAAAACACAGCGTTTCCCGTCTCATGGGCGCGCCTCCGGGATACGTCGGCTACGATGAAGGGGGACAACTAACCGAGGCAATCCGGCGTCGTCCCTACTCTGTCATCCTCTTTGATGAGATTGAAAAAGCCCATCCCGACGTTTTTAACGTTATGTTACAAATCCTTGACGATGGGCGCTTAACCGACTCTCAAGGTCATCTGGTTGATTTCAAAAATACCATCATTATTATGACCAGTAATATCGGTTCTCAATACATTTTAGACGTGGCCGGTGATGAGTCTCGTTACGAGGAAATGCAGGCCCGGGTGATGGAAGCAATGCGGAATAGTTTCCGTCCCGAATTCCTCAATCGTATTGATGAAACGATCATTTTCCATAGTTTACAAAAAGCGCAACTGCGATCGATTGTCAAACTACAAATAGGCAATCTCAGCGCTCGCTTGATCGAACAAAAATTAGCCCTGAAATTTGCCGATATTGCCCTCGATTATCTAGCAGAAATTGGTTACGATCCAGTGTACGGTGCGCGACCCCTAAAACGGGCAGTACAAAGATATGTGGAAACTCCGATCGCTAAGGCAATTCTGCGCGGCGAATTCAAAGGGGGAGACACGATTTTTGTCGATGTGGCCGATGAAAGATTGACCTTTAAACGGTTAGCTTCCCAAGTAGTAACTGCTTAATGGGACTTAGACAAAAAACAAATCGAGAAAAGCCTCAACTCCAATCCCCGCTTGGGATTTACTTCGAGAAGCCCAAAATCGCTGAAACTCAGATAGATCAAGGAAAATCATAAATCGAGGTTAACCCTTTGTCCCGTAATGGTTTGAGCCTTTTTTGCTGACCGAAAATTTTAGACTTTTTTTCTCTCAAAAATTGCCGACCATTGGAGGGATTGGGGGGAAAATTCAGGTACTTTTTCCCTGAAAATTAGGTAGTTGACCACCTGAAAATCGATAAAACCCCACTTCCCCACACCCCACACCCCACACCCCACACCCCACACCCCACA